>JAWVGD010000121.1:0-4899 GCA_033855515.1 Baekduia sp. | reverse complement strand
GTGGGCGTCCTCGATCGTCACGTCGAAGCCGTCGGCCTGCTGCTGGAACCACGCGAGGTCCTTCTCGTGGTTGGCGGCGTTCGTGACCGTCAGGAACGTGTCGGCGCCGAGGCGATAGGTGAAGAGGTCGTCGAGCACGCCGCCGTCCTCACGGCACAGCACCGAGTACTGCGCGCCGCCCGTCTGCAGCTTGGTGACGTCGTTGCTGAGCACCCGCTGCAGGAAGATCTCGGCGTCGGGGCCGGAGGTCGCGATCTCGCCCATGTGGGACACGTCGAACACGCCCGCGGTCGCCCGCGTGGCGAGGTGCTCGAGCTTGACGCCGGCGTACTGCACCGGCATCTCCCACCCCGCGAACGGGACGAGCTTGGCGCCGGCGGCGACGTGCCGGTCGTAGAGGGGTGTGCGCCGGAGCGCGGTGTCTGCGGAGGCGGCGGCCACGGCGGCGAGGCTAGCAGTCGGCCCCTTGCGGGCCCGCCCGCGCCCCGGCAACCGGCCGGTCGCCGTGGCGAGCGACTTCGACACCCCTGCCTACGAGTCGCGCGAGGGCGAGGTCCGCAGCTTCGGGCCCACCCGCACCGGGCGCCTCATTCCGCCCTGTGGGCCGCGTTGGGCTCCCCGGCCTGAGAGCGCTGCAAACCGGCGCCCGCGCGGAACGTCCGCGGCGAAAACCGCGTGTTTGATGGGTTTCGGCGGGCGGGCAGCCAGAGACGAGCATCGACTTACGACGGGAAGGAGAGGTATATGTCCGACCAGGGTGCAACCGCCCAGGCGAAGGACAAGGCCCAGGAGGTCGCCGGCCAAGCGCAGGAGAAGGCGCAGGAGGCAGCGGGCCAGGCACGCGACCGCATTCGGGGCCAGGTCGACGACCGTTCGACCCAGGCCGGCCAGCAGGTCAAGACCCACGCGCAGGATCTGCGCAGCGTCGGCGACTCCCTGCGCGAGCAGGGCAAGGACCAGCCGGCCAAGCTCGCCGACCAGGCCGCCGGGCGTCTCGAGCGCGCCGGCAGCTGGCTCACCGAGTCCGACGCCGACCGCATCATCGGCGACGTCGAGGACTTCGCCCGCAAGAACCCGTGGGCCGTCATGGCCGGCGGCCTCGCGCTCGGCTTCGCCGCCTCGCGCGTCCTGAAGGCTTCCAGCGCCGACCGCTACGCGAGCCGCGGGCTGTCGTCGGGCAACGGCTACGGCACCGGCCGCGCCGCACTGCCGGCCACCACGGGCGGCGTCACGAGCGTCGACCCCGACGAGGGCCGCTTCAGCCGCACGCCGTCGACCACGGCGTCGGGCATCGGCGGGCCCAGCCGGCCGCCGGCGCCGCCCACCACCTCCGTCCCGCCCCCCGCGGGACCCGGAGCGAACTAGATGACGACGCAGGGCGGTCCGTCCGACATGCGCGAGCAGTCGATCGGCGACCTGCTGAAGCAGCTCTCGCAGGAGACCTCGACGCTCGTGCGCCAGGAGATGGCGCTCGCGCGGGCCGAGCTCACCGAGCAGGGCAAGCGGGCGGGCACGGGCGCCGGGATGCTCGGCGGCGCCGGGGTCGCCGGGCTGCTGACGCTGGGCTCGCTCACCGCGATGCTCATCGCGCTGCTGGACACGGCGATGGCGACGTGGCTTGCCGCGCTCATCGTGACCGTTTTGTGGGGCGCCGTCGCCGGCGTCCTGGCCCTGCAGGGCCGCAACAAGATCAAGGACGCGACGCCGCCGGCGCCGCAGACCGTCGAGACCGTGAAGGAGGACGTGCGATGGGCGAAGACCCGGACATGATCCGCAAGGACATCGAGGACACCCGCGAGCGCATGGGCGAGACCGTCGACGCGCTCGGCTACAAGGCCGACGTCAAGGGTCGCGCCAAGGACTCCGTTACCGACAAGGTCGATTCCGTGAAGGAGAAGCTCGTGGGCGCCAAGGACAGCGTGTCGGGCATGAAGGACAGCGCCGCCGACGCGACGCCGAGCACCGGCGACGTCAGGCAGGGCGCCAAGCGCGCCGTGGGCGTCGCCCAGGAGAACCCGCTGGGTCTCGCCGTGGGCGCGGTCGCCGTGGGCTTCCTGGCCGGCATGCTGATCCCCTCGACGCGGGTCGAGAACGAGAAGATCGGGCCGATGGCCGATCAGGTCAAGGACCAGATCAAGGAGACCGGCCAGGAGGCGCTGGAGCACGGCAAGGCCGTGGTCTCGGAGACCGCCTCCAGCGCGGCCGACGCCGCCAAGCAGACCGCGCAGGAGCAGGGCAAGGAGCACGCCTCCGCCCTGCAGGACAGCGCCCAGGACTCGGCTCAGGACGTGCGCTCCAGCGTCAGCTCCTAGGAGCTGACGCGCCCCGCGCAGCGGATGCGGGTGCGGGCGTCGGTGACGGCGCCCGCACTCCCCCGCTACTCGGCGGGGTGCGTCCCGGGCGTCTCGCGGGCGAGGTACTCCTCGAGCAGCATCGGCACGCTCGCGGTGCGCTCGGCAACGGCGAGCAGGTCCGACATCGAGGACTCCTCCTCGGTCTGCTCGCCCAGGAACCAGTCCAGGAACTGCTCGGAGCGGTAGTCGCGCGTCTCGCGCGCGACCTCGAAGAGCTCGCTGATCGACACCGTCACCGAGCGCTCCTGCTCGAGCGCGTGGCGGATGGGCGCGACGTGGTCCTCGAAGTCGGCCCGCGGCGCGTCGACGGCCGAGAACGTGACCGGCGAGTTGGTGTCCTGGAGGTAGCCGATCATCTTCAGCGCGTGCTCGCGCTCCTCTTCGGCCTGGTTGTAGAAGAACGCCGAGAGCTGCGGGTACGTCTCGGCGGCGTAGTAGGCGCCGATGGCGGTGTACTGGTGGGCGGCCGCGAACTCGCGGGCCACCTGGGCGTTCAGGGCGTCGACGAAGCGCTCGGAGGGCATGGTCCGGACCCTACACCGCGTCCGCGCCCGGAACCGAAGGGATCCGGCAGGCGTCCAACACGGTCTTAGGGCGCCCTACATCCCTGGTACGCTTCGCGTGCCGATGCCCTCGAAGACCTGCTGCCGCTCCTGCCCGCGCTGTGACGACTGCCCCGTGCTCGTCGCCGCTCGCGCTCGCGCTCGCGCACGCCGCAACGAGCGCACGGTCACCTCGCTCGTCGACGAGGTCTTCTGCGGGTTGCAGCACCGCACGCTGCCCGAGTCGGTGACGGCCACGCTCGAGGCGCTCGACGTGGCGCGGCGGGCGCCGCTGACGGCACGCCGCGAGCGCGTGCTCACGCCCGTCGCCTGAGGGCCGGATCGGGCCGCCGGCGAGGCGGAGCGTCCGCGCTAGTTGTCCTGCGTGCTCTTGGTGGGGTACGGACGGACGAGGAAGTCCGTGAGGAGCTCGTCGCGCGAGTCCTCGGTGCTCAACTCCAGCTGCGTGAGCAGCTCGGCGAGCTCATCCGTGGTCATGTCTTGCATGGCGGCATCCTTGCGGGGTGGCAAAGGGAACTGGGTCGTCCCAGTAATAGTGTCGACAATCCAGGTTGTCGGCGCCATCCCTACTTCTTGGTATCTCTCGTCCGACGGAGGACCTCGCCCTGGCCCTCCGGCGCGTGCTCTGACGCACCGACGCACTCGGCGTCCGCAACCGGACGCCGAGTGGCAGCTCCCCCCGTTCTACCGGAGGAAGGGCGGGATGTCGATCTCGTCGTCGCGGATCTCGAGCGACTCGCGCTCGACCCGCGGAGAGCGATCGCGGCGCTGTGCGCTGTCGCGCGTCTCCTGGCGCGCCTGCCGCGGCCGCGCGCGGCCGTGGTCGAAGCCGGTGGCGATGACGGTCACGCGGACCTCGTCGCCCAGCGACTCGTCGATGACCGAGCCGAAGATGATGTTGGCGTTCGGATCAGCGGCGCCCTGCACGATCTCGGCGGCCTCGTTGATCTCGAACAACCCGATGTCCGGGCCGCCCGTGATGTTCAGCAGGATGCCCGTGGCGCCCTCGACCGACTGCTCCAGCAGCGGGCTGGAGATCGCGGTCTTGGCGGCATCCGCCGCCCGCGTCTCACCACCCGACTGCCCGATGCCCATCAGGGCCGAGCCGGCGTCCTGCATGATCGTGCGGACGTCGGCGAAGTCGAGGTTGATGAGGCCCGGGATCGTGATGAGATCCGTGATGCCCTGGACGCCCTGGCGCAGGACGTTGTCGGCTTCCCGGAACGCCTCCAGGATCGTCGTCCGGCGCTCGACGAGCGCCAGGAGCTTCTCGTTCGGGATCACGATGAGCGTGTCGACGACGTCGCGAAGGCGCTGAACGCCTTCCTCGGCCTGCCGCATGCGCTGCGTGCCCTCGAACTCGAATGGCTTGGTGACGACGCCGACCGTCAGCGCGCCGATCTCGTTCTTGGCGATCTCGGCGATGACGGGGGCCGCACCGGTACCGGTGCCGCCGCCCTCGCCGGCGGTGACGAACACCATGTCGGCGCCCTTCAGCGCCTCCTTGATGTCGTCGCGAGACTCCGCCGCCGCGCCGAAGCCGACGTCGGGGTTCGCGCCGGCCCCGAGCCCCTTGGTGAGCTCGTGGCCGATGTTGAGCTTGATGTCGGCGTCGCACATGGCGAGCGCCTGTGCGTCGGTGTTCGCGGCGACGAACTCGACGCCGCGCAGACCGGCGTCGACCATGCGGTTGACCGCATTGGTCCCACCGCCGCCGACGCCGACGACTTTGATGACCGCGAGGTAGCTGCCGCTTTCCATGTGACTGAAGTTCCTGTCCGACCCTCTAGGTAGCGTCGAGAGTTTGCGCGTCTACGCGTCCCTCTCGCCCGATGCACGGTACGCATCGGCGTTCTTGGGTGTCAACGCCAAGTCTAGAGCGCAATCTTGCTTGCAGTTTGCGGAAGTCTCGAGTTCTTCTTGAGCCTGGGGCGTTTCTGAGGCTCAAGCTCATGTTGAGGGTTGTTAGGGCGTGGTCCCTG
>JAWVGD010000120.1:0-8174 GCA_033855515.1 Baekduia sp. | reverse complement strand
GCCGATGGTCGCCTGCGCACCTGCCTCTTCAGCCTCAACGAGACCGACCTCCGCGCCCCGCTGCGGACCGGCGCAACCGACGACGACCTCGAAGAGATCATCCGCGGTGCCGTATGGGCCAAGGAGCTCAAGCACCACGTCAACGAGCCCGGCTTCGTCCAGCCCGCACGCACGATGTCCGCCATCGGCGGCTGACGCAGCACCCGGGCCTAGGCCAAGACGGGCAGCTCGGCCGCGCTCCAGGCGCTGATCGATAGCACCACGAGCGTGCAGCCGCACGGGCAGGCGGCGTCCTCCAGCTCGGCGAGGTCGTCGACCACCAGGTCGAGCTCGCCGGCGCAGGCCTCGTCGGAGCAGAGAAGGGCGGCGATGAACACGCCCCCAAGCTGGCGCGCGCACCGGACGGACCGCAACGCCTGTCCCAAACCGGTCCGATTGCGGCCAACGCGCCTGAAGATCGGTGTCCGCCGGCCGATCACCTTGCCGTGGAGGTCCTGCTGGAGCTCGATCAGCCCGTCGACATCGTCCTGGACGGTGGCTGGCACCTCACGGCCCGGGTCGCGGCGGTCGGTCCCGACCACGTGGACCTCGGCCCGCTCGGCGCGCCGCTCGTCCTCCCCGCACAGCTGCGCTGGTGCGGCGCGGTCGTCTCGTGGCGCACGCGCCTGGGGGCCGCGCACCGCGCCGGCGTCTTGGTCGGCGCGCCCGGCGGCCTGCGCCTGCATCCCGTCGGCGACCCGATGAAGGTCCAGCGCCGCGAGTTCGTCCGCGTCCCGGCCGAGCTCTCGACCGCCGTCATCGCGGCCACCAAGCGCCTGACCACCCGCACGCTGGACGTCAGCGTCGGTGGCATGCTCGTCGCCCCCGCGGACACCCTGGTCCTCGACGACACCGTCCGCTTCGCGCTCGACCTCGGGTCGATCACCATCAGCGGGGACGGCCAGGTCGTCCGAGGCACCTCCGAAGGCGCGCGCGGCGTCCGCTTCTGCGACTTACACGGCCGCGCCGAGCGGGCGCTGTCGCACTACGTCGCACAGCGTCAACGCGAGCTCATCGCCGGCTCGCTGTCGCGCTAGCCCACTCGGCCCACGAGACGCAGCGCCTCATTCGCCGGCACCCTTGACGTGCACCGAGGCCTGGAGCACGTCCTCGGGGCGATTGACGTTGAAGAACGCCATCGGATCGAGACCGTCCAGCTCGCGGATGCCCAGCGCCGTCACGACGTCGATGGCTCGTGCGGTCACGTCGAACGCCTCCAGCCCCGCCAGCGCCGCCGGGCAGTAGAGCGCGCAGAGCGGCTGCAGCCGCCCGTGTGCGCGCGGCACCACCGCCGCCACGCCGGTCCGGTCGGCCCTCAGCAGCGCCTGCAGCGTCGCCGCGTCGATGAGGGGCAGGTCGACCGGCACGACCAGGACCGGCCGGCCCATCGCGAGCCGCAGAGCGTGGGCGACGCCCACGAGCGGATGGCGCGGCTCGTCGGGCTCGATCCACAGGTCCGCCATCCCGGCCAGCGGCGGCAGGATCGTGTCGCGCTTGGCGACCACCGCCACCTCGTCGCAGACCTCGTGCAGCGCCTCCAGCGGATAGCGGACGAGCGCACGGCCCTCGAGCTCCACGATCGCCTTGTCCCCGCCCAGGCGCCGGCCCCGGCCCCCGGCCAGGACCACACCCACCGCCGGCGCGAGGCTCGGGGTCGCCATGGTCGCGGAGCCTAGGCGACGGGCGGCGAGCGCGCGACGCCGACCTCTTATCCTCTGATGCATGGAGGAACCCATGGACGCCCGCCCCTGGCTGCGGTGCTACCGCTGCTGGTCGCAGGATCTCGAGGTCCAGGTCCACTACGAGGGCATCCACCGCATCGACCCGGCGACGGGCGAGCGCGTCGAGGTCGTCGACGAGCTGCAGGAGGCGGTCGTGCAGTGCCTGGAGTGCATGCACGACCAGCCGCACCTGACGTTCGCCAACGGCCGCGTCGAGGCGGTGGAGGACCGCTGGGAGCGCATGATCGCCGGCACGCCGTGGGTCGCGTCCTGCACGGTCACGGTCGATGCCGACGACGTCGAGACCTGTTCCGGTCCCGAGGCCGGCGACGCGCTGTCCTACGCCGCCTTCGGCGACCACGGCACCCGCGAGTTCTTCACCCACGTGCGCTTCCACAAGCACGAGGACGGCAGCCGCATCGTGGTGCACCTGCTGGTCGAGCTCTACGCGCGCAACGTCGAGGAGGCCACCGACGTGCTCGAGACCGCCGCCCGCGGCCACCTGACGATCACGTCGCTCGCCGAGGAGTCCCGGCCCCCCGCGGCCACCGAGGATCGCCACTGAGGCCGGTGCCCTAGCACCGTTGTAGTACATCCCCCGCTCAAGAGGGTGCAGGGCTCCAGATGCAGGGGGTTCGTGCCGACGATGTGAGGCGATGGGGCTTCCAGAGCGCATCCTCGTCGCCGAAGACTCCGCGCTGCTGCGACGGATGCTCGGCGACGTGCTGCGGGCCCAGGGCTGGACGGTCGTCGAGGCTGCCAGCGGCCCCGCAGCGCTGCGGTGCGCCCGCACCGAATCCCCCGCGGTGATCCTGATGGCGCGCGAGATGGAGGGCATGGGCGGCATGGCCGTCCTCGACGAGCTGCGCGCCGATCCGCGCACCGCCGACGTCCCCGTGGTCTTCGTGACGGGCCACACCGATGCGCGGGGGCTCGCCGAGGGGCTCGAGCGCGGCGCCCACGACTACGTCCGCAAGCCCGTCGACCCCGTCGAGCTGGTCGCCCGGATCCGTGCCGCGCTGCGCCTGCGCGCCCTGCACGAGGAGCTCGCGCGCCGCAACGCGGAGCTCGAGCAGCTCGCGCGCACCGACGTCCTGACCGGGTTGGCCAACCGCCGCCACGCCGACGACGTGCTGCGCTCCACGATCGCGAGCTGCCGCCGCCACCAGCGCGAGCTCTGCGCCGTGGTCCTCGACATCGACCGCTTCAAGGGCGTCAACGACGTCCACGGCCACGCCGCGGGCGACGCGGTCCTGCGCGAGGTCGCCGCGCGCCTGCTCCTGGGGCTGCGCGAGGAGGACCTCGCGGCGCGCTGGGGCGGCGAGGAGTTCCTGCTGCTGCTGCCCGACTCGCCCGACGCCACGATCGCCTGCGAGCGCCTGCGGGCGTTGATCGCCGAACGCCCGATCAACATCCACGGCTGCCTGGAGATCGGGATCAGCGCGAGCTTCGGCTGGGCGCCGTGGTCGGGCGAGGAGACCGGCGAGATGCTCGTCGCCCGGGCTGACCTCGCGCTCTACGCCGCCAAGGACGGCGGCCGCGACCGCGTCGTGGCCGCGCCCCCGGCGCCCGCGCCGCCGCTGGCGCAGGCAGGCTAGCTTTCGCCCCGGCTCACGGCCCGCCCAGCCAGCCCGGAAGGTCGACGCGCAGCGGCTCGGCCGGTGTCACGCGCCGCAGGTCGTCCTCCAGCGCGCGCAGACGGTCGGCGCCGAGGGTCTCGGCCCAGCCCGCACGGAGGGTGTCGAAGATCGCGGCACTGCGCTCCAGCAGGTCGGTCGCGCGCGCGGTGCGCAGGACCAGGCGCCGGCGCCGGTCGCCGGGATCGTCGGTGCGCTCGACGTAGCCCTGGCGCTCCAGCGCGTCGACGGTCTTGCCCGCCGCCTGCTTGGAGACGCCCAGGCGCCGCCCGAGCTCGGCGGCGGTCGTGCCCTGCGGGCCGATGGCCTGCAGGACGAAGCCGTGCATGGGCCGGACGTCCGGATGGCCCTGGCCGGAGAGCTGCTCGTGCAGCTCGTCGATCAGGACGCGGAAGGCGGCCAGGAGCCGCAGGGGCAGCTCGAAGCCCAACGGATCACTGGACACGTTCGACAACCTCGTTTACGATCTGGACAACCACGTTGACGATTCTAGAGGAGCCATGCCATGCCGCACATCCCGCAGTCCGAGGCCCGCCGCACCGAGACGGCGAACGCCGTGATGACGACGCTCGCCTCGCCCACCCAGGGCGACGCCGAGCACAGCGTCTGGCGCGTCGAGATGGCGCCGGGCGCCAGCGGCCCCGCCCACGCCTTCGACGCGCAGCAGGTCTGGACCGCGGTCGCGGGAGCCGCCACCGTCGAGCTCGACGGCGAGGCGCTGGCCGTCGCCGCCGGCGACACGCTCGTGCTACCGCCGCAGGCCCCGCGGCGGATCGTGGCCGACCCAGCCGCGGGCTTCACGGCGATCGTCGCGGGCAGCCCGAACGGCCGCGCGACGCTCACCGACGGCACCGACCGCGGCGTCCCGGCGTGGATCGCGTAGCGCGCTGAACCTCAGGCGATGCCGGCGTTGCGCTCGTCGCGCAGCGCCAGCATCCCGAGCGCGGCGACCGTCGCGGAGTCGGCGATCCGCCCGTCGAGCACCATCTCCTGGACCTCGGCTTCGGCGAAGCGCCCGACGACCAGCCCGTGCTCGCCGGCCTCGAGCGCCTGCTCGCCCTCGGTCAGGTCGCCGGCGAGCCACACGTCGAAGGGCTGGTTCGACATCCCGTAGGCGAAGAACAGGCGCCCGAGGCGCTCCATCCGCCCGGCGCGCAGGCCGGTCTCCTCGGCCAGCTCGCCGCGCGCGAGCATCTCGGCGTCGGCGTCGGGCAGGTGCTCCCAGGCGCCCATCGGGAGCTCCCAATAGCGTGCGCCGACCGGGTGGCGGAACTGCTCGACGAGCCACACGTGGCCTTCGTGGCGCGGGATGATCACGGCCGCCGGCGGCTTCTCGATCACGGCGTAGATCCCGGTCGATCCGTCGGCCAGGACCGTCTGGTCCTCACGGACGCGCATCCAGTGGTTCTCGTAGACGACGCGGGTGTCGGTGACCTGCAGCTCGGAGTCCGTCATCCCGCCAAGCCTCGCAGGTGACGCACCGCCAGCGTCAGCCCCGCGAGGTCTCCGTCGCCCTCCAGCCGCAGGGCGCGGGCGACGGTCGTCAACCGGCGCCGGGGCGCCTCGCGGGCGTCCAGGAAGGCCGAGACCGCGGCCTCCGGATCGGCGCCGGGGTCCGCCTCCTCCAACGCCTTCTGGGCCAGCTCGCGGCGCGCGCCGAGCACGTCGTCCAGCAGCGCCTGCTGGGCCCAGCGCTGCACGCGCGTCGCGGCCGGCAGGCTCAGCACCTCCTGCTCCAGCCACTCCAGGCCGAGTCGCTCGCCGAGCGTGAAGAACGTCGCCGCGACGACCCGGACGGCCCTGCCCGTGGCCTGCGCGACGGCGATGATGTCGGGCGCGTGCAGCAGCGCGGGCTGGGAGGCGTGTCGGCGCGCCAGCTCGTCGGGGACGCCCGCGTCGACCAGCTCGACGGCGACCGCCTCGCGCTCCTCGCGCCAGCCGATGGAGCGCAGATCGGACATGACCTCGTTGAGCGTCACGAACCCCTCGGCGCCCGCGGCGACCGCGGTCTCGAGATCACCGCCCGGCGGGTGCATCAGGTACCACCGGGCGACGCCGGCGACCAGCTCGTCGACGCCGTCCAGCAGGCGCCACGCGGCGTCGTGGTCGAGCGTCGCGATCTGGCCCTCGATCTCGAGCCAGCGCTGCGTGGCACCCGTGACCTCGCGGGCGATCCGGAACGCGCGGACGACCTCGGCCGGCGCCGCGCCGAGCTCGCCCTCCAGGCCGGAGACGAACGTCGGGCCGAGCGCGTCGACGACGTCGTTGGCCGCCAGGGTCGCGACGAGCTCGCGCCGCAGCGGGTGCTCGGCGATGAGGTGCCCGAAGCGCTCGACGACCGTGCGCGGGAAGTACGTTCGCAGGTCGCGGTCGAAGGCCGGGTCCTCGGGCAGGTCGGACTCCAGCAGCGCGTCGGTGAGCAGTCGCTTGGCGTAGGCCACCAACACGGCCAGCTCCGGGCGGACGAGGCCCTCGCCGGCGCGGCGCCGCTCGGCCATCTCCTCGGTCGGCGGCAGCGCCTCGTCGGCGCGGTGGAGGATCTCCGCGTCCTCCAGCGCGTTCATGAGGTCCTCGTAGGCGAAGACGCGCGCCGCCGAGACGCGGACCTCCTGCGTCAGGATCTGCGCCTGCAGGAACGAGTCGTAGAGGACATGCTCGACGACGTCCTCGGTGACCGCCGCCAGCAGCTCGTCGCGGCCCGCGTGGTCGAGCTCGCCGCGGCGCACCGCGAGGTCGAGCAGGATCTTCAGGTTGACCTCGTGGTCGGAGCAGTCGACGCCGGCGGAGTTGTCGATGAAGTCGGCGTTGATCAGGCCGCCGGCGCGAGCGAACTCGATCCGGGCGCGGTGCGTGAGGCCGAGGTTGCCGCCCTCGCCCACCACCCGCGCCCGCAGCTGCGCTCCGTCGACGCGGATGGCGTCGCTGGAGCGATCGAGCGCGTCGGCGTCGCTCTCGGTCGACGCCTTGACGACCGTCCCGATCCCGCCGTTCCACAGCAGGTCGACGGGCGCGCGGAGGATCGCGCGGATGACGTCGGTGGGCGCCAGGGACTCGTCCTCGACGTCCAGTGCCGCGCGCACCTCCGGCGTCAGCGGGATCTGCTTGAGCGTGCGGGAGAAGACGGCGCCGCCCGCGGAGATCGCCTCGCGGTCGTAGTCGGCCCAGGACGAGCCGCTCTGGGCGAACAACCGCTCGCGCTCGGCGTAGGAGCGCTCCGGATCGGGATCGGGATCGAGGAAGATGTGGCGGTGGTCGTAGGCCGCCACGAGCTTCAGCGAGCGGCTGAGCAGCATGCCGTTGCCGAACACGTCGCCGGACATGTCGCCGATGCCGACGACGCGGATGACGTCGCGCTCGGGGTCGGTCCCCAGCTCGCGGAAGTGGCGCTTGACCGACTCCCAGGCGCCCTTGGCGGTGATGCCGAGCCCCTTGTGGTCATAGCCGGCCGAGCCACCGGAGGCGAACGCGTCGCCGAGCCAGTAGCCGCGCCGGACCGCGATCGCGTTGGCGGTGTCCGAGAACGCGGCCGTGCCCTTGTCGGCGGCCACGACGAGGTAGGAGTCCTGCTCGTCGTGGACGCGGACGCCGGCCGGCGGAACCGTCGTGCCGTCGTCGTCGAGGTCGTCGGTGACGTCCAGCAGCGACTCGATGTAGCGGACGTACTGGCGCTTGACCTCGTCGCGCAGGCGCGCCGGATCCTCGGGGCGGTCCTTCAGGAAGAAGCCGCCCTTGGCGCCCGCGGGGACGATGATCGCGTTCTTGGTCATCTGCGCACGCATCAGGCCGAAGACCTCGGTGCGGTAGTCCATGCGGTCCGACCAGCGGATGCCGCCGCGGGCGATGCGGCCGCCGCGCAGGTGGATGCCCTCCATGTCGGGCGCGTAGACGTAGATCTCGAACAGCGGCGAAGGCTGCGGGATGGCGGGGACGTCGGCGGAGCGCAGCTTGAACGCCATCGCGTCGCGTCCGGGCTTGTAGACGTTGGTCCGCACGGTCGCGTCGATGAGCCCGAGCTGGTTGCGCAGGATGCGGTCGTGGTCCAGCAGCTCGACGTTGTCGAGGTCCTCGAGGATCTCGGCGCGCAGCGCCTCCTGGGCGGCGTCGTCGCCCCCGCGCTCGTCGGTGGCGAAGCGCAGCTCGAAGAGCCGGATGAGCTTGCCCGTGAGCGGGCCGTGGGCGGCGATGACGTCGTTCTGGAACGACTCGGTGTAGCGGGACCCGATCCGCTGCCGGTAGCGGCGGTAGGCGCGTAGCAGCTGCACCTGCGGCCAGCGCAGGCCCGCCGAGACGACGAGGCGGTCGAGCGAATCGGACTCGGTGGCGCCCGACCAGATCGCCTCGAGCGCCTCGGCGACGCGCGCGGCGCACGCGTCGAGGTCCAGCGGGGCGTCCTCGGCGCCGGGGGCCGACTGGAGGACGCCGAAGGCCTGGATCCAGAGCTCCTCGTCGCCGTGCAGGCGCGCCGGGACCTCCTCGATGACCCGCAGCCCCAGGTGCTCGAGCATCGGCGTGGCCTGCGACAGCTCGACCTTCGGGCCACGGCGGTAGAACGCCACACGCGTGCGACGCGTGAGCCCCCCGCCCGTCCCCCGCTCGTTCTGGAGGCCGACGAGGAAGTCGGGCCGCCCGGTGGAGAGCGCCTCGAAGCGCTCGACGTCCTCGGCGGCGACCTGCGGCTCGACCGCGGCGCGGTAGGACTCCGGCAGCCGCTTGAGCCAGCGCGCGGCGAGCATCTGGCCGCGCTCGAGGCCGTGGCGGTGCACGAGCACGGCGGCGA
>JAWVGD010000119.1:0-3376 GCA_033855515.1 Baekduia sp. | reverse complement strand
CAGTTCGTCGGCCCGACCCAGAACCGCATCATCGCGCTGGCCGACGAGCTCGGCGTCAAGCAGTTCCCGGGCTACAACCCGGGCCAGGCGGTCTACATCGCCAACGGCCTGGCGTTGCGCTACGACGGCGACATCCCACCCGACCCGCTCGGCCTGGCCGATCTGACGCAGACGATCGCGCGCCTGGACGACATGTCGACGCGGGTGCCGGTCGACGCCCCGTGGGAGGCGGCCGAGAAGGTCGCGTGGGACGCGCAGACGATCGATACGTGGCTGCGCGCCAACACCGTCAACGCCCAGCGAACGGTCGAGCTCTTCGACCTGTTCCTCAACTCGGGCATCGGCGGACACGCCGCCGACACCTCGCTGCTCTTCATGCTCGCGCAGATCGCCGGCTTCGGGGACGAGCGCAACCCCGGCACGATCGAGCGCGCCATCGGCGGCAAGGGCGGTGCGCAGGACAGCCGCTTCGTCGGCGGCAGCCAGATCGTGTCGCAGCGGGCGGCTCAAGAGCTCGGCGGCCGCGTCGTGCTGTCGGCGCCCGTGCGCCGCATCGAGCAGACCGCCACCGGCGTGACCGTCATCAGCGACGCCGGCACGGTCAAGGCGGGCCGTGCGATCGTCGCGATCCCGCCGCCGCTGGCGGTCGGCATCGACTGGCAGCCGCTGCTGCCGCCCCGGCACGACGCGCTGCGCCGGCGCATGGCGCTGGGCACGCTGGCCAAGGTCTTCGCCGTCTACGACGAGCCGTTCTGGCGCAAGGACGGCCTCAGCGGCATGGCGCTGAAGATCGGCGGCACGGTCAAGGAGATGTTCGACAACTCGCCTCCGGACGGCAGCCCCGGCGTGCTGATGGGCTTCCTCGGCGGGCCCTCGTGGCGGACCTGGTTCGCGCGCTCGGACGCCGACCGCCGTGCCGCGGTGCTCGCCGACTTCGCCGAGGCGTTCGGCCCCAAGGCGCTGCTGCCGACGGCGTACTTCGAGCAGGACTGGACCGCCGAGCCGTGGACCCGCGGCGGGCCGGTGTCGGCCATGGGCACCGGGACGATGTCGGACTTCGGCGCGATGCTGTGCCAGCCGTTCGGCCGCGTGCACTGGGCGGGCACCGAGACCGCCACCTACTGGAACGGCTACATGGATGGCGCCGTGCGCTCCGGCGAGCGTGCCGCCCAGGAGGTGCTCGGGGCGTGAGGCGGCCGGCCCTCGTCGGGCTCGTGATGCTCCTCGTCGCGACGGCCGCGCCGAGCACGGCCGCCACGGCGGCGGGTGCGCGTGCACGCTGGGACACGCGCGTGCTCGGGCTCGTCCCGACGCCCGGCTTCCCGGCCAACGCCTACCCGGCGCCCGACGGCCGCGTCTACGAGGGCACCTACGAGAATCCGAAGGGCAGCACGGCCGCCTCGCGCGTGCTCGAGTACGACGCCGCCCGCGGAACGCTCACGCGGTCATGGACCCTGAGCGGGCAGGATCTCTCCGCGGCGCACGGCGTCCAGGTCGCGACCAGCGACGCCGCCGGGCGCCTCGTCCTGCTCGACAAGGCGCCCCCGCGCGTCCTGCTGCTCGATCCCGCAACGGGCATGCAGACGACCTATGCGAGCTTCCCCGCGGGCGCCGTCCCGAACCACGCGGCGTGGGGACCCGACGGCAGCCTGTACGTCACCGACTACGAGAACGCCGTCCTGTGGCGCGTCCCGCCGCATGGCGGCACGCCGCAGCCGTGGCTGCGCGACACGCGCCTGGACGGCGGGCCCTTCGGCGCGACGGGCATCGCGCTGGCCGCCGACCACTCCACCCTGCTGGTCGCCGTGCAGTCGGAGGCCGGGGGCGGGGCGGGCGACCCGGCGACCGGCCGCCTGTGGACGATCCCGATCGAGCATGACGGCAGCGCGGGGCCGATGCGCCAGCGGTGGGAGAGCCGCCCGCTGGACGGCCCCGACGCCTTCGGGCTCGCGCGCTCGGGCAACGTCTACATCGCCCTGCTGATCGCCAACCAGATCGCGGTCGTCGGGCCCGACGGCACCGAGCGCGAGCGCTTCCCGCCCCTACCCCTCGGCGGCGCCAACGGCAGCCCGGTGCCGTTCGACAACCCGTCCAGCGCCCGCTTCCTGGGCACCCGGCTCATGGTGGCCAACCAGAGCTACGTCGCCGCCGATGCAGCACATCAGGCCATCCTCGACGTCGAGACGCAGGAACCGGGCCTGCCCGAGCTGATCCCGTCGAGTGCCGGGCTGCGAGGCGGAGGCACCCCGTGAGCGCGCCGACGATGGTCGTGATCGCGATGGGCGTCCACGTCGTCGACGTGCTGGCGCGACCGGTGGAGGCGATCCCCGAGGGCCAGGGCGGCCAGCTCGTCGACGAGATCCGGATCACGGCGGCCGGCTCGGCCGGCGGAACGGCGGTCACGCTCGCCAAGCTCGGCGCGCAGGTGCGCAGCGCGGGGGCGATCGGCACCGACGCGCTCGGCGACGTGCTGATCGACCTGCTCGGCCGCCGGGGCATCGACACGTCGCTGCTCGTCCGCCGCGAGGGGGTCCAGACGTCGGCGAGCGTGCTGCCGATCCGCCCCGACGGCTCGCGGCCCGCGTTCCACGTCATCGGCGCCAACGGCACCTACAACTCGGCCGACGCGCCGTGGGACGCGATCGCGGCGGCGACGCACCTGCACCTGGGCGCGCCGGAGTTCATGGGCGGCGACGAGGCGGCGCGGATCCTGTCGTTCGCGCGCGAGCACGGCGTGGTCACCTCGGCCGACATCCTGGCGCCCGGTGAGCAGGCCGCCCAGATCGCCGACTGGATCGGGCCGGCCCTGGAGCACCTCGACTACCTGTTGCCCAACGACGAGCAGGCGCTGGCGCTCGGCGGCGGCGAGGACCTCGTCGCCGCGTGCCGGGCGCTCGTCGGCCGCGGCGTCGGCTGCGTGGCCGCGACGCGCGGCGCCCGCGGCGCCGTCGTGGTCGACGCCGAGACGGCCGAGGAGGTTCCGGCCTTCGCGGTCGAGGCCGTCGACACGACCGGCTGCGGCGACGCCTTCTCGGCCGGGTTCCTGCGCGGCCTCGGGCTCGGCCGGAGCCGTCGCGACGCAGCCCGCCTCGGCTGCGCGGCGGCCGCGCTGGTCGCCCAGGGGCTGGGCAGCGACCACGGCGACTTCGACCTCGCGGCGGCGGACGCGTTCGCGGCGTAAGGGCGCGCCCGACAGGCGTAGAGAGCTTGCGCTTCGGTTCGAATGGCACAAGCAGCCGAGCTCGCGCTGCCCTCGCACGGCAGGAGCCGGAGGCGAGGGTCTTCCGCCCTCACCTCCTATGACCTCATGTCGTTCACCGAGGCCAATCGTCTGGTGATGCGCCGCGAGTTGCGGCTCGCAATTGTGGGTCAAGGG
>JAWVGD010000118.1:0-8660 GCA_033855515.1 Baekduia sp. | reverse complement strand
CGCGGTTCTCGGCGATCCACTCGCGCGCGAACGTGCCGTCCTGGATCTCGCCCAGGATCTTCTTCATCTCGGCGCGCGTGTCGTCGTTGACCACGCGCGGGCCGCGCGTGTAGTCGCCGTACTCGGCCGTGTTGGAGATCGAGTACCGCATGCCGGCCAGACCCTTCTCGTACATCAGGTCCACGATCAGCTTGAGCTCGTGGAGGCACTCGAAGTAGGCCATCTGCGGGTCGTAGCCGGCCTCGACGAGCGTGTCGAAGCCCGCCTGGACCAGCGCGCTGGCACCCCCGCACAGGACGGCCTGCTCGCCGAAGAGATCGGTCTCGGTCTCTTCCTTGAACGTCGTGTCGAAGACGCCGCCGCGCGTGCAGCCGATGCCCTTGGCGTAGGCCAGGGCGAGGTCCTTGGCGGTGCCGGTCGCGTCCTGGTGGATCGCGATCAGGCCCGGGACGCCGGAGCCCTCGGTGTACTGGCGGCGGACCAGGTGGCCCGGGCCCTTGGGGGCGGCGAGCGCGACGTCGACGCCGGCGGGCGGCTCGACCTCGTTGTAGAGGACCGAGAAGCCGTGGCCGAACAGCAGGAGGTTGCCCTCGGCGATGCCGTCGCGGACGTCGGACTCCCACACCTGGCGGTGCAGCTCGTCGGGGACGAGCATCATCACCACGTCGCCCTGGCTGGCGGCGTCGGCGACCGACAGCACCTCGAGGCCCGCGTCCTTGGCCTGCTGGACCGACGGGGACCCCTCACGCAGGCCTACGACGACCTTGACCCCGGAATCCTGGAGGTTCTGGGCATGGGCGTGGCCCTGCGAGCCGAAGCCGATGATGGCCACGGTCTTGCCGTCGAGGAGGGTGAGGTCTGCGTCGTCGTCGTAGTACATGGTTGGCGGCATTCTATGGCGGCGGAGGTGTCAGCGGTCCGCCGGGTCAGGACGTAGGAGCGTGGGTCTCTACTCGGGCGCGGGTTCGGCTCCCTGGGCCGACACCCGCAAGGGAACCCGGCCCCCTGGGCCGGCGTTCCCCTAGGCCTCGGCGACGACGCCGAGCGCGCGGCCCGGGATGGCGACGGTGCCGTCGGCGGCGACGTAGGGCCCCCACCGGGCCTCGACCGCGTCGCGCAGCCTGTAGTGATCGGCCGGCGAGAGCGCGTCCAGGACGGGTCGCATCGAGCTCGACAGGGAGCGGATCGTGTCCCACATCGCGTCGAGCGATGGCGCGGTGAACATCAGGTCCAGCGGCTCGATGCGTGGCGTGTCGAAGCCCGCGTCCTCCAGCATCTCCGACAGGGCGGCGGGGTCGCTGAGGGCGAAGGCACCGGGCTCTCCCTCGGCCTTGGCCTCCACGATGCCTGCCTTCTCGGCCTCCTCGGGCAGCGCCGCCAGCCAGACGTTCTCGGCGGCGGGCGCCCAGACGGTCAGCACGATCTTGCCGCCGGGGCGCAGGACCCGGCGCGCCTCGCGCAGCGCCGCCTCGGGGTCGACGGCGTGCATATGCCCGAAGCGGCTCAGGATCCCGTCGATCGTCGCGAGCTTCGCGTCGATCCACTCGAGCTCCATCGGCTTGAACTCGACGTCGCGGACGCCGAGCTCCTCGGCGCGGCGCTTGGCCACCTCGACCATGGCCACCGCCCCGTCGGTGGAGATGAGGCTGCCGCCGGGATGCAGCAGCTCGGCGGCCAGGAACCCGACGTCGCCGCGGCCGGCGGCGAGCTCCAGGATCGTCTGGCCCGGCTGCGGCTCGAGCTGCTCGACCATCCAGTGGGCGACCGGCAGCGTCGCGGCGTGAAACAGCTCGGCGCCGCGCTCCCAGCCGGGCGCGATGTTCTCCCAGCGCTCACGGCTGCCGGCTCGTTGCTCGTCGGGGTCGATCACCGGACCCTATCCCGCCGCCAGCGCGCGGCGCACGAGCTTGCCCGACGGCGTCCGCGGCAGCGCGTCCTCCACCAGCTGGATGTCCTTGGGGACCTTGAACCGCGCCAGGTGATCGTGGCAGTGGGCGAGCAGGTCCAGCGGCGTGACCGGCGCGCCGTCGCGCAGCCGGACCAGCGCGACCACGGCCTCTCCCCACTCCGGGTCGGGCCGGCCCAGGACGCCCGCCTCGGCGACGGCCGGATGGGCCTCCAGGACGGCCTCGACCTCGGCGGGCGCGACGTTCTCGCCGCCGGTGACGATCGTGTCGGCCTTGCGGCCGACGATGTGCAGCCGCCCCTGCTCGTCGAAGGCGCCGAGGTCGCCCGTCGGCAGGACGCCGTCGGCCGCGCCCGCGTCGGGCGAGACCGTCGGCCCGGACACGACGATCTCGCCGTCGGCCGCCAGCGTCACGCGCGTGCAGAACAGCGGGATGCCGCCGGTGGCGACCTGCGAGCAGGCCTCGGTCAACCCGTAGGTCGGGGCGACCGGGACGCCGGCGGCCGCCGCGCGCGCCAGCAGCGCCGGCGGCAGCGGGGCGCCCCCCAGCAGCGCCCAGCGCAGCGCGGGCGGCCGCTGCAGCCCGGCGTCCAGCAGGCGCGCGAGCGTCGTGGGGACCAGCGAGACGATCGTCGGGCCGGCGGGGTCGCGCAGCGCCGCGAGGACCCGGTCGGTCTCGAAGCGCTCGTGGACGATCGCCGTCGTCCCGTAGATCGCGCTGCGCAGGAGGATCGACAGGCCGCCGACGTGGCTCAACGGCAGCGTGCACAGCCAGCGCTCGTGCGGATCGACGCCCAGCGCGACCGCGCTGCCCAGCGCGCTCCACAGCCAGTTGCCGTAGGTGAGGCGGATCGGCTTGGGCGCGCTCGTCGTGCCCGAGGTGTGCACCAGGATCGCCGGGGCCGCCAGGTCGTGGACCTCGCGCACGCCGCGGCGCACCGCGCCGGGCGCGGCGGGCGGGTGGCCGGGCTCCAGCAGCACCTCGACGGCCGGCCGCTCGGCCGCGGTCAGCCGCAGGTCCACCGGCACGACCAGCGCGCCGGCCAGCAGCGCCGCATGCAGGGCGACGACGTACTCCACCCCGGGTGCGAGCGCCAGCCCGACGCGGCCGCCGCGGGGCAGACCGGCAGCGAGCGCCCGTGCGCGCTCGTGGAGCTCGGCGTAGGAGACGTCGTTCACCGCGGCACGTCCGGGGTGCTCACGCGCCGCTCTCGCCAGCCAGGACTCGACCACCATGGCTCGGAAAGTAGCCTGCGGCCCATGGCAGTGACCTGGACCCCCGGCGACGGCGACTTCACCGACGTCCGTTACGAACTCAGCGGCGACGGCATCGCGAAGATCACGATCGACCGCCCCGAAGTGCGCAACGCGTTCCGCCCCGAGACGCTGATCGAGGTCTCCGAGGCGCTGGAGCGCGCCCGCGAGGACGGCGACGTCGGCGTGATCATCTTCACCGGCGAGGGCCCGCACGCCTTCTGCTCGGGCGGCGACCAGAACGTCCGCGGCGACACCGGCTATCAGTCCGAGGGCGCGTCGGTCGGCCGGTTCCACGTCACCGATCTCCAGGTCCAGATGCGGCGCCTGCCCAAGCCCATCGTCGCCCAGGTCGCCGGATATGCGATCGGTGGCGGCCACGTCCTGCACCTGTGCTGCGACCTGACGATCGCCGCCGACAACGCGCGCTTCGGCCAGACCGGCCCGCGCGTCGGCTCGTGGGACGGCGGCTACGGCGCGTCGCTGCTGCGCGACCTCGTCGGCACCAAGCGCGCCAAGGAGTTCTGGCTGCTGTGCCGCCAGTACGACGCCCACCAGGCGTTGTCCATGGGGTTGGTCAACGCCGTCGTGCCGCTCGAGCGCCTGGAGGAGGAGACGGTGCAGTGGTGCCGCGAGATGCTCGAGCTCTCCCCCTTCGCGCTGCGGCTGACGAAGTCGAGCTTCCACGCCCATGAGGACGGCTACGCCGGCATCCAGCAGCTCGCCCACGACGCCAACCTCCTGTTCTACGGCAGCGACGAGGCCAAGGAGGGGCGCGAGGCCTACAAGGAGAAGCGCCGCCCGGACTTCTCGCAGTTCCCCCGGCGGGCCTAGGGACCAAGGACACCATGTCGACCTCCCCCGCCGCCCACGACCGCCCGTCGCCGATCAAGATCTGGCTGCTCGCCGCTCGCCCGCGGACGCTGCCCGCCGGCGTCGCGCCGGTGCTGGTCGGCACCGCGCTGGCGATCCACGACGGGACGTTCCACGTCGCCGTGTTCATCGCCGCGCTGCTGGGCGCCGTGTTCATCCAGGTCGGCGCCAACCTCTCCAACGACTACTCCGACGCGCGGCGCGGCGCCGACACCGAGGACCGCCTCGGCCCGGTGCGCGTGACCGCCGGCGGCCTGGTGCCGCCCAAGCAGGTGCTGACCGCGACCTACGTCAGCTTCGCGCTCGCGGTGCTCTGCGGCGTCTATCTGATCATCGTCGCCGGCTGGGTCATCCTGGCCATCGGCGCCGCGTCGATCCTCGCGGGCGTCCTCTACACCGGCGGCCCGCGCCCGTACGGCTACGAGGGCCTTGGCGACGCCTTCGTCTTCCTGTTCTTCGGCCTGGTCGCGGTGACCGGCTCCTACTACGCCCAGGTCAAGCACCTGGAGTGGGAGGCATTCGCGCTGGCGGTCCCGGTGGGCCTGATCGCCGCGGCGATCCTCGCGGTCAACAACATCCGCGACGCGCCGACCGACGCCCGCGTGGGCAAGCGGACGCTGGCCGTGCGCCTGGGCCGCGCGCCGGCCCGCAGCATCTACGCCGCCGAGATCTACGTGGCGTTCCTGATCCCGCCGATCGTCTGGGCCGCCGGCGGCGACGTCGGCCCCTGGGTCTTCCTCACCTGGCTGGCGCTCCCGCTCGCGGTCCCGCTCGTGCGGACCGTGCGCCAGCACGACGACGGACCGACGCTGAACGACGCGCTGGCCCGGACGGGCATGTTGCAGCTCGTCTTCTGCGTGCTGCTGAGCGCCGGGCTTCTGCTGAGCTGATCCGGCGCTACGCGACGAGCTCGACGCGCGGGCGCCGCTCCCGCGTCGTCTCCTCGGCGCGCTGGAGCGCGAGCTGGAGGAACGCCTTGGCCGCGGGCGGCTGACGGCGGCCCGCGCGCCAGACCAGCGCGGTCGGCCACGTGAGCAGCTCGGGTCCGACGGGCCGGAACGTGATCGCGGGCCCGGGCTCGTCGGCGATCGAGCGCGGCAGGACCGCGACGCCGAGGCCCTTGGAGACCAGCGCGCGGACCGCGCCCATCTCCGTGCACACGAACGCGTTGCGCGGCGCGAGGCCGAACTTCGCCATCGCCTTCTCCAGGCGCAGCCGGAGCGCCGAGTTCTCGCGGTAGGCGACGAGGTCCTCGCCGGCCAGCTGCTCGAAGGTGATCGCCTCGTGGCGCGTCAGATGGTGGTCGACGGGCAACGCGACGACGAACTCCTCCTCCCAGATGAGGGAGGCGGCGAACTCCTCGCCCAGCGCGTCGGGGTCGACGGCGGTGAACGCCGCGTCGAGCTCGTCGGCGCGCAGGCGGTCCAGCAGCTCGTCCTGGGTGCGCTCGACCATGTGGATCGCGACGCCCGGGTGGCGCGTGTGGAAGTCGGCGATGACGTCGGCCAGGTCGTACAGGCCGGTGGGGTACATCCCGCCGAGCTTCAGCTCGCCGCGCAGGAGGCCGCTGAGCTCCTCGAGCTCGTTCTGCAGCCCCTCGACCTCGTCGAGGACGCGATGGGCGTAGTCGAGGACCAGGCGCCCCTCGGTGGTCAGCTCGACCGACCGGCTGGACCGCGTGAAGACCTGGATGCCCAGCTCGGCCTCAAGGCGGCGGATCTGCTGCGAGATCGCCGACTGCGCGAGGTGCAGCTCCTCTCCGGCCTTCGTGAAGGAGCCGTGGCGCGCCACGGCGGCGATCGTGCGGAGATGACGGAGCTCCATGACCGGATGCTACGTCCGGTGGGTCGCGAAGTCGAAGTCGCGTTCGCGGCAGCATCGATCACGCCACGTGATGGATGCCGCGTCTGCCAGGCTGCTGGAACGATGGACGTCGCGCTCGAGCCGGTCACCCACGCGCTGCGCGCGCCGCTGCAGACGGCCTACGGCGACGTGCACGAGCGCGAGACCTACCGCCTGACCCTGACCGGTCGCGACGGCGTCAGCGGCCGCGGCGAGGCCGCGCCGCTGGAGGCCTACGACGGCGTGCCGCTGGAGATCGTCGCCCAGGCGCTGGAGCGCTACGCCGGCATCCTCGCCGCGGGCGACGGCGTTCCGGGGCCGCAGCTGCTGGACGCCTGCCGCGAGGTCGCCGACCTGCCCCAGGCGCTGGCCGCCGTGGACCTCGCGCTGTGGGACATGGCCGGGCAACGGTCGGGCCGGTCGCTGGCGGAGATGCTGACCGACGACCCGCTGACGCAGGTGCCGGTCAACGCGACGATCGGCGCGACCGACCGCGCCGGTGCCGCGCGCGCCGCCGCCGCTGCGGCCGACGCGGGCTTCGGGTGCGTGAAGGTCAAGGTCGGCGTCGGTGACGACGTGGGCCGGGTGGCGGCGGTGCGCCGGGCCGCGGGCGACGCGATGGCGCTGCGGGTCGACGCCAACGGCGCCTGGGGCGTCGAGGAGGCCGTCGACACGATCGGCGAGCTGGCGCGCCATGACCTCGAGCTCGTCGAGGAGCCCGTGTCGGGCATCGCGGAGCTGCGGGCCGTCCGCGAGCGCGTGCCGGTGCGCGTCGCGATGGACGAGACGGCGGCCGAGCACGGCGCGATCGGCTCCGGCGCCGCCGACGCGGTCTGCCTGAAGATCTCGCGCGCCGGAGGCATCTCGGCGCTGCTGGTGCAGGCCACGCTCGTGCGCGCCACCGGCTCGGAGGTCTACCTGGCCTCCACGATGGACGGCCCGCTGGGCATCGCGGCGGCGCTGCACTGCGCCGCCGCGCTGCGCGTCGAGCTGCCGTGCGGGCTGGCCACGCTCGGCCTCTTCGCCGACGGCGCCGCCGCGGGGATGCCCGTCCACCACGGGCACATGCGCGTACCTGACGGCCCGGGCCTCGGCCTGGGCCTCGGGGCGTTCTGACGAGCTAGGCCACCACGATCGGCACGTGCGTGGCCTTGCCGCCGTTGACCAGCGTCAGCGTCGAGTACCGGCCGGGCGTGATCTTGCGCGTCGGCGTGAGCAGGAGCTGCGTCGCCTCCTTGGTGACGCGCGCGGTGCCGGTGCCGTAGGTGGCCTTGCGGTTGGCGAGCGTCGCGGTCCGCAGGCCCGGGCCCGGGAGGGCCGATCTGGCCGGGACCTCGACGATCCGGCAGCGCAGCGCGCGCTTGCCGAGCGAGACGCCGGCGTGACAGGTCGCGAGCACCATCTTGGGACCCGCGGGCGCGGCGGGCGTCGCGACCGCCGGCGCCGCGGCGGGGGCCGGGGCCGGCGCCGGGGCCGGGGCCGCATAGGTCACGTTCGTCACGTTGGTGACCGTGGATGAGACGACCGCCGGCGTCGCGCCGCCGCCGTGCAGCGCGATCAGCAGCGGGCCGGCCGGATCCGTGGTCGGGATCGAGAGCGTCGCGTCCCGCGCGCCGGTCACGGTCGGCGCGAAGAGCACGGTGAACCGGCAGCTGACCACCCAGCCGGTGCAGTCCGGCGCCCCGGCGAAGTAGTCGGCCGCCCCGTCGCCGGAGAGCAGGACCGGCACCCCGATCTGGAACGGCCCGACGCCGACGTCCTTGAGCTTGATCTGCCGGGCGACCACCGTGCCGACCGGCTGGTCAGCGGGGAACGCGACGGGACCATCGGTGACCACGGTCGCCGGGCCGGTGGTGAAGCTGACGCCGGAGCCATAGCCGGTGTTGCTCGTGACGATGTTGTAGGCCGGGGCGAATCCGCCGCTGGACCCGCCGCCTCCGCTGCCGCCGCCGAAGGTGCCGCCTCCGCCGCCGCCGTAGAGCCCGCCGCCTCCGCCGCCGCCCCCGGTGTTGCCGCCGTCGCCGCCCTGGCCGAGCGTGCCCGCGGTGCCCGCGCCGGCGCCGGCGCCGCCGGCCGACGCGGTGCCCGGCTGGCCGGGGCCCGCACCGACGCCCGCGGCTCCGGCGGCACCCCCCGCGATCTGGCTGGAGCCCGTGGAGCCCGCGCCACCGCCGCCGGCGGCCACGAGCAGCCGGGAGGCGAGCGAGACGGGATCGAGCAGGTTGCCGCCGCTGCTGACGCTGCGCACATCGCTCGCGCCACCGCCGCCGCCGGTGAACAGGCCGGTGGGGGCACCGCCGCCGTTCCAGCCGCCGACGCTGTCGGTGCCCTCGCCGCCGACCTCGACGTAGAAGACCTGGCCGGGCGCGACCATCAGGTCGGCCTCGACGCTGGCGCCGGAGCCCGTGCTCGTCCAGAAACCCCGGGCGCCGTAGACCGCGACGTGAACCTGCGTGACGCCGGCGGGGACCGTGTAGATCTGCTCGGCGCCGGTGTAGCTGAAGCCGGTCATCTGGCCGGTGGCGTGCGCGGCGGGCACGGCCGCCAGCAGGAGGCCGAGGACGGCCGCGGGCAGCGCGAGACGGGGATGCATGCCCCGGTCGATCGGCTGTCCGCGGCCGGACTTGACTCCTTGCCCCGGATGAACGACGGGGTTGGGTGACCTACCGCGGCTGCGGTAGCGCGGCGCGCCAGGCGAGGACGCGCCGGGCGCCGGCGTCGAGGTCGGCGCGCGGCAGCGCGCCCGAGCGCACGGCGCGCTCGAGGCCCGTGGCCGCGCGTGCCG
>JAWVGD010000117.1:0-4231 GCA_033855515.1 Baekduia sp. | reverse complement strand
GAAAGGGTTCCTGATGTCCAAGCGTGCGGTCTCCCGTCTCTGCGTCGGGGCAATCGTCTCCGCGGTGGTCGCCGCGGGGGTCGCAGAGGCCGCGACCCCCACGAAGTACGGCGCCAGCCTCAGCGGCGCGAAGGAGGTCGGCGGCAAGGGCGACCCGAACGCCAAGGGGACGTTCGCCGCGACCGTCAACGGCACCCAGCTCTGCTACACGCTCATCTACTCCGGCGTCAGCAAGCCGCTCGCCGCCCATATCCACAAGGGCACAGCGACGCAGAACGGCAGCATCGTCGTCGACCTGAAGCCGACGTTCAGCAACGGCAAGGCGGCCGCCTGCGTGCCGATCAAGACCGCGGTCGCGAGCGCGATCCGCAAGAACCCGTCCAAGTACTACACCAACGTGCACACCCAGAAGTACCCCAACGGCATCATGCGCGGCCAGCTCTCCATGAAGTGATCCCGCGCCAGAGCCGGCGGAGGTCCCGACCACGACGTCTCCCGGCACGCTGGAAAGCTCAGGGCCCGCCACGGACGGCGGGCCCTGGCGGCGGTTCGCCCCCGCACCCCGGCCGATGAGCCACGCGGCGGCGTGGCGTTCTCCATCATGGGGGGACGTCGCCGACCGAGGAGGACCGTGGTGCGCAGAGTGATCTATTCGATGGGCGTTTCGCTGGACGGGTTCATCGCGGGGCCCGATGGCGAGATCGGCTGGTCGGCGCCGGACGAGGAGCTGCACCGCTTCCACAACGAGCAGACCCGGGCCCTGGACGCGCACCTCTGCGGACGACGCCTGTACGAGGTGATGCGGTACTGGGACACCGCTGACCTCGACCCGTCGACCGCCGGGACCGAGTTCGAGTTCGCCGGCATCTGGAAGGCCCTGCCGAAGATCGTGTTCTCGACGACCCTCGAGGAGGTCGGCGGCAACGCCAGGCTGGCCACCGGCGACCTCGCCGAGACGCTCGCCGAGCTGACCGACCAGCCCGGCGAGGATCTCGCCATCGGGGGCGCCGGCCTGGCCGCCGCCGCCATCGAGCGGGACCTGGTCGACGAGTACCGGCTCTTCGTCAGCCCGGTCGTCCTGGGTGCTGGCACGCCGTACTTCCCCGCCCGGGAGGAGCCGCTCGACCTGGAGCTCGTCCAGACCCGCACGTTCGCCTCCCGCGTCGTCTACCTGCGCTACCGGCGCGTTGGCGGCCCACGCGCCAGTGCGTCTAGGATCGCCTGACCCGGCGAGCACACGAGCGTGAGGACCATGCATGGGACACTTGGGTGGCAGCGCCAGCGCGGAGATCGACGCCCCGCTGGAGGACGTGTGGGCGATCGTCGAGGACGTGCTGAGCGCCCCTGATTGGCAGGGCGGCCTGGTGGCGATCGCGCCGCTGGAGCACGACGCGACGGGCCGGCCGACGCTCGTGGAGACCGAGAACGACATCAAGGTCAAGCACGTCAAGACCGAGGTCCGCTTCCGCTACGACGGCCCGACACGGCTGTCGTGGACGCAGGAGAAGGGCGACATGAAGTCCGTCGAGGGCTCGTGGACGCTCGAGGATCTCGGCGACGGCCGCACGCGCGCGACCTATGCGCTCGACAGCGATCCGGGACGGGTGCTCGGGATGCTCATCCGCGGGCCGGTCGAGGGCGCCATCCGCGGGATGCTCGTCAACGCCCGGCCGGACGAGCTCAAGGCGCGCGCCGAGGGGGGCTAGGTCAGGTCAACCTGTAGTTGTTGGTGCCGGGCGCCGGCGACGGCCCGCCCGGGCCACCCCGCCGCCGGGCCCATGCAGGTGCGCGGAACCGTCGCCGCCGACCACCAGGACCGGGACCGGTGAGCGCTTGAGCAGCCGCCGCGTCAGGCTGCGCGTGAGGCGCAGGCCGAGCCGGGACGGACCGGACGAGCCGATGACCAGCGTGTCGTAGCGACCGTCGGCGAGCTCGCGCAGGAGCGCGACGTGCGGCGGCTCCCGGCGCAGGATCGTCGCGACCGGCAAGCAGCCGGGCACGCGCTCGACGGCGCGGCGCTGGAGGGCGATGGCCTCGAGCTCGAGCTCGGCCGACAGCTCACGGGCGGCCGTGTGGGACTCGATCGGACCGCCCGCCCAGCCGTGGATCTCGGGCATCGCGGTGAGGATCGTCAGCCGTCCGCCGCCCCGGTCGGCCCGCTCGATCGCCTCGGTCAGCGCATCGTCTGCGAACGAGGAGAAGTCGAGCCCGACCAGGACGTTGCGGAACATCCACTACCTCTCGGCGAGCGCGGGCTCGCCCCGGACGCCGGCCCCGCGCCGACCCACGGGGATCAGAAGGCCGAAGGCCGCGGCGGCCACCGCGATCGCCGCGCTGAGCAGGAAGGCGAGCTCGAAGCCCTTGTTGGCCGGCAGGCCCCCGGTGGCCACGTGGCTGGCGACGATCGAGGCCGCGACCTGGCCGCCGAGCGACGCGCCGACGTTGCGCGCGATCGTGTTGACGCCCGTGGCCTCACCGGTCTCGTGCGGGTCGACGGCGCCGACGATGAGGTTCGGCAGCGCCGCGAACGCGCAGCCGACGCCGGCGTTCAGGACGCAGCCCCAGAGGACGATGAGCCCCGCGTGGTCGTGGGCGACCGCCATGCCCACCAGGCCGGCGGCGGCCAGGAGGCAGCCGGCCAGCAGCGGCGGCTTGGAGCCGAAGCGCTCGCCGATGCGTCCGACGATCGGCGCGGCGACGAGCATCATCAGGCCGCCGGGCGCCATGAGCAGGCCGGCCTCGGTCGCGTTCAGGCCCAGCCCGATGTCGCCGCCGCTGGGCAGCTCGGCCAGCTGCGGGATGAGGATGAAGGTCCCGAAGAGCCCGAAGCCGACCAGCAGCGTGGCGATGTTGGTCGTCAGCACGGGACGCCGCGCCAGCGTGCGCATGTTGATCAGCGGCGCCGGGTGCCGGCGCTCGTAGGCGACGAAGGCCCCCAGGACCGCGAGCCCGGCGGCGACCAGGCCCACCGTGCGGCCGGAGGTCCAGCCCCACTGGTTGGCGCGCGAGATCGCGATCAGCACGGCCGAAAGGCCGACGGCGAGGATGGCCGCGCCGGCGAGGTCGACCTTGCCAGGGGTGCGGAGGGGCGACTCGGGCACGTAGCGCAGGGTCGTGATGGTGGTGGCGACGCCCATCGCGGCCGAGATCCAGAAGATCCAGTGGTAGCTGGCCTGGTCGACGAGCAGGCCGCCGAGCGGCAGGCCGATGGCGCCGCCGATGCCGGCGGTGGCGCCCAGCAGAGCGATGCCGGTCGGCACGCGCTCGCGCGGGAACTCGTCGCGCACGATCCCGAAGGAGAGCGGGAAGACGCCGCCGCCCACGCCCTGCAGCGCCCGGCCGGCGATCATCGGGCCCAGCGAGTTGCTCAGGGCGCACACGACCGACCCGGCGGCGAAGGCGCCCAGCGCGATGGCCAGGAAGCGCTCCTTGCCGAACATGTCGCCGAGGCGGCCCAGGACGGGGGTCGCCACCGAGGCGGCCAGGAAGTAGGCCGTGACCATCCAGGTGATGTCACTGGTCCCGACCCCGAAGGAGTGCTGCATCGAGGACAGCGCCGGGATGACGGTCGTCTGCGCCAGCGCGAAGGCGAGCGCTCCGACGGCGAGGATCGCGAGCGTGACGTTGTGGTGCTGGCGGGCGGGCGAGGTGTCGGTCATGTGGGCGGCCGGGAGCGGGCAGAAGCGTAGTGGTCACTCCGGTTGTCGGCCATCCTAGCAAGAACCGAAGTGACCACTCCGTTTTTGGCTACCATGCGGACCGTGTCGCCGACCCCCGCCGAGCGCCCGCGTCGCCGTGACGCGCAGCGCAACCGCGGCGCGCTCACCGAAGCCGCTGCGGCGGCGTTCCAGGAGCAGGGCCTCGACATCGCCGTCGACGAGATCGCCCGCCGGGCCGGTGTCGGCGTCGCCACGCTCTACCGGCACTTCCCCACGAAGCTCGACCTGATCGTCGCCGTCACGGCCGCCGTCCTGGACGAGCTCGAGGCGGCGGCGAGCGCCGCGCTGGCGGCACCGGACCCGTCCGAGGCCCTCGCCGTGCTGCTGACCGAAGCGATGGCGCAGCAGCGCGAGAACCGCGGCTTCCTTCAGGCCATCGCCGAGGGCGGGCTGCCCGACGAGGCGCGCGCGGAGTTGGCCGCGCGGGTCGTGGCGATGCTCGAGCCGGTCGTGGACGTCGCGCACGCCGCGGGAACGCTCGACCCGGCGCTCGACGCGACCGACCTCCTGGT
>JAWVGD010000116.1:0-3203 GCA_033855515.1 Baekduia sp. | reverse complement strand
CTGCGGTCGATGGTCCACGCCGATCCGAGCCTGGGCTGGCGCGAGCGCTACGGCGCGGAACGCACCGTCGAGGTGCTCCCCGAGGACGTGGAGCGCTTCGAGGCCGACGCGGCCGTCAACGTGCTCGTCCCGGACACCGATCCCAGTGCCTGACGCGCCGGGCATCGAGCTCCTCGCCCAGGAGCTCCGCGAGGCGCACGCCGACGTCGTCCTGCGCACGGAGTTCTTCCGCGGCCAGAGCGCGATCCACGTCGCCCCCGCCGCGATCCGCGAGGTGCTCGAGTTCCTCCGGGCCAAGGGCTTCAAGCACCTGATGAGCGTGCACGGCCTCGACTACTACCCCGAGGAGCCGCGCCTCGGGGTGCAGTACGAGCTGCTGGATCGCGACGCGCTGGACCGCCTCACGGTCAAGCTCCGCGTGCCGATCGACGCCGCCGTCGTGCCGTCGGTCACCGGCGCCTGGCCCACGGCCAACCATCAGGAGCGCGAGGCGTACGACATGTTCGGCGTCGTCTTCGAGGGCCACCCGGACCTGCGGCGCATCCTCATGCCCGAGGACTATGAGGGCTTCCCCCAGCGGCGCGACTTCCCGATGGGCGGCGAGCCGGTCCTCTTCAGCGTCCACGAGGCGACCGGCAACGACTACACGATCGGCACCGACAAACCGGCATGAGCATCGAGTTCCCCAGCGACTACCGCTCCGTCGAGGAGCGCATCGACGTCTCCGAGCGCGTCCAGACCATCCCGGGTCAGGTCGACCAGGAGCTCCTGACGCTGAACATGGGACCGCACCACCCCGCCACGCATGGGGTGCTGCGCCTGCTCGTGACGCTCGAGGCGGAGGTGGTCCGCGACCTCAAGCCGATCATCGGCTACGTCCACACGGGCATCGAGAAGACCGCCGAGGACAAGTCCTACTGGAAGGGCATCCCCGTCATCGAGCGGATGGACTACCTCGCGTACTACTTCAACGCGTATGCCTTCTGCGGGGCCACCGAGACGCTGCTGGACCTCGAGGTCCCCAAACGCGCCCAGTACCTGCGCGTCATCCACATGGAGCTCAACCGCATCATGAGCCACCTCGTGTGGCTGGGCACCTCCATGCTGGACCTCGGCGCCGTGACGGTCTGGTGGTACTGCTTCCGCGAGCGCGAGACGATCCTCGACCTCTTCGAGCAGTCCAGCGGACAGCGCATGCACACGCGCTACTTCCAGATCGGCGGCGTCGCTGAGGACATCCCCGAGGGCTGGGAGGCGAACCTCCGCAAGTTCCTCAAGAAGATGCCGGCGGCGATCGAGCAGTACCTCGATCTGCTCAACCGCAACGAGATCGCGCTGCGCCGCCTGCGCAACACCTGCCCGCTGGACGAGCAGACGCTCCTCGACCTCGGTGTCACCGGCCCGCTGCTGCGCGCCTCGGGCAACCCGTGGGACCTCCGCAAGGCCATGCCCTACTCCTCCTACGAGGACTTCGACTTCAAGATCCCGATCGGGCAGCGCGGCGACAACTACGACCGCTTCGCCGTCCGCATGCAGGAGATGAAGGAGTCCGTGAAGATCATCGAGCAGGCCATCGACGGCCTCCCCGAGGGTCCGCACATCACCGACGACCGCAAGGTCGCGCTGCCGCCGCGCCACGAGCTCGCCACCTCCATGGAGGCGCTCATCCACCACTTCAAGCTCGTCACCGAGGGCTTCCGCGTCCCGCCGGGCGAGGTCTACTTCCCGATCGAGGGCCCGCGCGGCGAGTACGGCGTGTTCATCCGCTCCGACGGCTCGAGCAAGCCCGCCCGCGTCCACATGCGCGACCCCTCCTTCGTCAACCTGCAGGCGACGTTCCCGATGGTCAAGGACGCCTACATCGCCGACCTCATCACCACGCTGGCGATGATGGACCCGGTGCTCGGCGGGGTGGATCGCTGATGTCCATGGACGTCCGGCGCTTCGCCCACGGCTCCCGCGTCCCCGGCTGGGACGAGGCCGTCGACCTCGAGAAGGACCCGCAGGAGATCCCGGACCCGGCGACCACGCCGGTGCCCGCGAGCCTCCGCGCGGAGATCGAGCACCACATCGCCAAGTACCCCGACCGCCGCAGCGCCGCGATCCCGGCGCTGGCCGCGGCCCAGCTGCTGCACGGCTGGTGCTCGCCGGAGGCCTTCCGGCAGGTCGCGTGCGTCATGCGGCTCACGCCCGCCTACCTCGTGTCGGTCGCCAGCTTCTACGACATGCTGGACACGCGGCCCGTCGGCCACAAGCGCGTGTACGTCTGCACGAACATCTCGTGCTCGCTGCGCGGCGGCCGCAAGCTGCTGGCCGAGCTGGACCACGCGGTCGGCGAGGACCCCGACGTCCAGGTCCGCGGCTTCGAGTGTCTCGGCGCGTGCGACATCGCCCCGATGGTCTCGGTCGATGGCGTCTTCGTCGGCCCGGTCGGCGAGGACGAGGTCGCCGAGCTCGCCCAGCAGATCCGCGACGGCGCCGATCCGCTGCCGGCCAAGCAGCTCGTGCGCCGCCTGTCGGCCGACCCGGACGCCAACACCCGTACGTGGCCCGCGCCCGGCGACGACCTCCCCGAGACGCTGAGCGAGCTCGAGCGGCCGGCGACCGGCAACACGCCGCTGCCGCCCGAGCCCGCCTCCTTCGGCCCGCCCATGGGCCACCCCGATCCCCCCGAGGATCCGTCCGCACCCATCGAGCAGTCCCCGTCGGCCCCCGACGACGGGCCTCCCCAGACGCAGGACACTCCGTGAGCCAGCACCTGATCTTCGCCGACATCGACGAGCCCGGCCTCCACACGCTCGACGTCTACCGCCGTCGCGGCGGCTACGGCGACCGCCTGCGCAAGGCCCTGACCATGCCGCCCGAGGCGCTGGTCGAGGAGCTCAAGGCGTCCGGCCTGCGCGGCCGCGGCGGCGCCGGCTTCTCCATGGGCATGAAGGCGTCCTTCATGCCGAAGGGGACGATGGACAAGTACCTCGTCTGCAACGCCGACGAGTCCGAGCCCGGGACCTTCAAGGACCGCGAGCTCATGCAGAAGAACCCGCACCTGCTGATCGAGGGCATGATCATCGCCGCGTACGCGGCGGGCGCCAACCGCGCGTTCATCTTCATCCGGGGCGAGTACGTCCAGCAGGCCGACATCCTCGACGCCGCGCTGGTCGAGGCCTACGACGCCGGCCTGCTCGGCGACAAGATCCTCGGCA
>JAWVGD010000115.1:0-7101 GCA_033855515.1 Baekduia sp. | reverse complement strand
TGCTCGACCAGCCCCGCGAGGTTTCCGACCAGGCGTGGCGCGAGCCAGCGCAGCGGGGCCACGGCGGGCTGCGGTGCGCCCAGCCACTTGTCGGGCTCGAAGGTCCCGCTGACGATCAGCCGCTCCTCGGCGCGCGTCATCGCGACGTGCAGGATGCGGCGCTCCTCCTCGGAGTCGGCGGCCGCGAGCTCGTCGCGCAGCGCCTCCCACTCCAGCGTCTTGGCCGACGCCCCGTCGACGGTCCGCAGCCGCAGTCCGACGCGCTCGCCGCGGACGAGCAGGTCGTCGGTGTCGTTGCGTCCCGTGCGCCCGAGATCGGCCACGACCACGACCGGGAATTCGAGGCCCTTGGCGGCGTGCATCGTCATGAGCCGCACGGCGGTGGCGTCGCCGAGCTCCACGGGTGCGTCGGTCTCGCGCGCCTGGGCCTCCAGCTCGGCGGTCGCCAGGTCGATCAGGCCGCGTACATCGCGACCCCGGCGCGACTCGAAGCCCGCGGCCAGGCGCTGCAGCTTGAGCACGTTGGCCCAGCGCCGCCGGCCGCCGCCGAGCCCCAGCACGTGCAGGTCGTAGCCGGTGCGGTCCACGACGCGCTCGAGGAGCTCGTCCAGCCCGCGGCGCGGTGCCCGCTCGCGCTCCAGCGCGAACCACGGGCAGAAGTTGGAAAGCGCGTCGCGGTCGGCGTCGGGCAGGTCACCGGCCCAGGCGGCCGCCGAGCCCGTGTCCGCCGGCGCGGCGTCCATGCCCGCCCACAGCTCGTCGTCGGCGTCCTGCGCACGGCCGCCCGGCGGCGGGTACGCCGCGGCCAGCGCGTCCCAGCGCCCGCCCTGCTTGGCGGCGCGCGCCAGGATCGCGAGCCCGTCGGCGCTCAGCCCGACCAGCGGCGACGCCAGCAGGCCGAACAGCGCGAGCTCGTCGCGCGGGTTGGCCAGCGCGCCGAGATACGCGCACAAGTCGAGCACCTGCTGGCGCCCCCAGTACCCGCGGCCGCCGGCGGCGAGCGTCGAGAGGCCCTGCTCCTCGAGCGCCCGCTCGAAGACGGCCATGTCGGTCGCGGCGCGCAGCAACAGCACGATGTCGGAGGCCGCGACGCCCTCGTCGCGGATGAGGCCCGCGACGCGGCCGGCCACCACGCGGGCCTCCGCGCGCCGCTTCGCCGTCGCGGGCGGCAGCGAGGACAGCGCCTCCGCCGGCCACTCCTCCACCGCCGCCGCGTCGGTCAGCAGCAGCTCGACCAGCGGCCCGTCCGGCTGGCCTGCGGTGTCGCGCCCCGCGACGAACGGCACGTGCGCGGCGCCGTGCAGCTCGCCCATCGCGTCGTCGAGGACCCCCAGGATCGCCGGCCGGCTGCGGAAGTTGGCCGCCAGCTCGGCGGCCGCGCCGCGCTCGCGCAGGGCGCTGCGCTGGGCGCGGAAGATCCGGACGTCGGCGTGGCGGAACCCGTAGATCGACTGGAGCTCGTCGCCGACCACGAAGCGCTCGCTGCCGAGCAGCTCGAGCAGGTCGAGCTGCGTCGCGTTCGTGTCCTGGAACTCGTCGACCATGATGCGCTCGAACCGCTGCGCGTAGGCGGCGCGGACCGCCGGGGTTCCGCTGAGCAGGTCGCGGGCCAGCAGCTCGAGGTCGTCGAAGTCCAGCGCCGCGCGGGCGCGCTTGGCCGTCGCGTACGCGTCGGCGTAGCGACCGAGCAGGTCGTCCAGCAACACCACCGCCTTGCCGGCCAGCGCGTCGCGCCATCCCGAGTTGTAGGCCTGCAGGGCGTCGAGGTATGCCGTGCAGCCGTCCCCCTGCAAGGCCTTGGTGTTGCCCGGCTTGAACTCGGCCGCCTCCAGCGCGGCGAGCCCCGGGGCCACGCCGGCGGCCAGCCGCTCGCGGCAGCGGGCCAGCGCCGCGAGCGCGCCGATGACGCTGCGCCGGGCGTCGTCGACCGCCAGCTCCGCCTCGGCGCGCTCCAGCGCTCGGGCCAGCGCGGCGCCGTCGGGCTCGGCCGTCCGGACCGCCGGCAGCCGCGGGCGGGTCATGCCCGCGCTGCGCAGCTGGTCGTGGGTGGCGATGATGCGCAGCTGCAGCGCGTCGACGCCGTAGGCCGCCACGAGGTCCAGCGCCTCTGGGCGGTCGCCCTCCAGGAAGTCGGCCAGCGCCCGCTCGAACGCGCTGTTGCGCACCTCGCGCGACTCGGCCTCCTCGAGCACGCCGAAGGCGGGGTCGAGCCCCGCGCGGACCGCGTGCGCGCGCAGGATCCGGGCGCAGAGCCCGTGGAAGGTGGAGATCCACGCGGCGTCGAGATCGCGCGCGCGGTCGCGGCGCCCGAGCTCCACGAACCGGGCGCGAACCCGGGTGCGCAGCTCGCCCGCCGCCTTGTCGGTGAACGTGATGGCCAGGATCCGGCCGGGCTCGATGCCGTCCTCGAGCACCGAGCGCACGAAGCGCTCGCTCAGCACGGAGGTCTTGCCCGAGCCCGCGTTGGCCGACAGCAGCAGCGGGCCGTCGCGGCGCGCGATCGCGTCGGCCTGCTCGTCGGTGAACGGCAGGCCGCCCTTGCCGACCATGCGGCCGGCCGGGTCATACAAGAGGGGTGGGTGGGTCGACATCACGCGCTCACGCACCGGCAGATCGTCGGGTGCGCGCAGCCGCCGACGTACGCACAGCTCTCCGGTGAGGGCTCCAGAGCGCCGTCGCGCAGCTGCGCGACGGCGTCGCGCGCGGCATCGGCGCACGCCTCCAGCAGCGCGTCGAGGTCGTGGTCCTCGACGCGATCGGTGCGCACGGTGTCGAGCCCCGGATCGGCCTGGGCCAGGACGGCGCCGCGCGGGCGCGCCTCGGTCCCGCCCAGCGGCTGGTACAGCCCGCCGACGGGCTCCAGGCCCAGCACGTGGCGCACGGTCAGCAGGTAGAGCGCAACCTGGAGCTTGCCCTCCTCCAGCCACTTCGCCTGCGCCGTGGCGGTCTTGCCCTTGTAGTCGTAGACGATCGCCTCGCGGCCGGAGGCGTCGGTGTCGATGCGGTCGATCCGGCCCGCCAACCGCAGCGCGCCGTCGTCGAGCTCCAGTGCCGGGTAAGGGTCCTCGGCCTTGCCGAACTGCACCTCGAAGAACGAGGGCCTGAAGCTGCTGCCCGCATGCGCGGCGTACTCGAGGTAGCGGACGAGGTCGACCTCCAGGCGCCGCAGGGCGCTGCGCAGGCGCTCGGGGTTCGGGGAGATCCGGAAGTCCTCGGCGTGCTCCTCCAGCGCGGCGTGCACGAGCGCGCGCGCCTCGGGCAGCCGCTCGGGCGCCAGCCCGCCGCCCTGCACCAGGGCCGAGAGGGCGGTCTCCAGCACGCGGTGGGCGAGCTCGCCGCGGATCATCGGCTCGGGGTCGGGGACGAGCACCGCCGGGCGCAGGTGGCGCTCGACGAACCACTTGACCGGGCAGGAGGCCCAGACCTCCAGCTGCGACGCCGACCACGTGTGGCGCTCGCGCAGCGGGCCGAGGGCGGCGGGCGCGGTGAGGCGGCCGATGTGCGGCGCCTCGGCGGGCGGGGCCGCCGCGGCGGCGAAGCGGGCCGCCTCGCGCTCGGTCGGCGCCAGCGCGGCGGGCCATCCCGCGGCCCCCAGCTCGCGCCGGCGCGGCCGTGCGGCCCAGCCGTCGCCGAGCAGGTCGGCGACGTCGTCGACCAGGAGCGACCGGACCGACGGCGCCCCGTCGTCGTCCGCCGCGTGCCAGCTCAGGCCGAGCAGCTCGGTCGGGCGCGAGACGGCCTGGTAGAAGAACAGGCGCTCGATGTTCAGCGCGTCCTCGTGCAGGCGCAGCCGCAGGCCGGAGGCCGCGTTGATCTCGCGGCGCTCCTCGTCGCCAAGGAACGGCTCGGGCGTCGTCGGCGCCGGGAAGACGCCCTCCTGCAGGCCCAGGCAGAACAGCGCCCGGACGCGCCGGGCGCGCAGGCTCTGCGGCTTGGTGACGGTGACGCGGCCGGTGCCCGTCGCCGCGCCCACGAAGACCTCGAGGTCGTCCAGCGTCGCGGCGAGCGCCGCCGCGTCGGGTTGCAGGTCCGGCGGCAGCGCGCCGAGCTCCCTCAGCGCGCGGCGGACCTGGGCGGCGACGCGGGCGTCGAGCTCGCCCTCGTCGTCGAAGACCGGCGCCGTGCGGCGCCACGGCGCGGCCAGCAGCGTCGCGGCCTCGGCCGCCACGCGCTCGCCCAGCGCGCGGACGCCGCCGCGCACGTGCGCCTCGGCGAGATGGTCCAAGGCGTCCAGCGGCCAGTGCTCGTGCTCCCACAGCTCGCGGGCCGCGACGGCGGTCCGGGCGCCCTCGCGACGGACGCGGGACTCCAGCCGGTCGGCGAGCGCCGGCACCCGCAGCACGCCGGGAGTGCGCAGCCACGTCAGCAGGTCCTCGGCGGTCGCGGTCTGCTGGAGCAGGGCGCAGCGGAGCATCGCGACGAGCCCGCGACCGAGCGCGGTGTGGCCGACGCGGATCGAGCGGCGCACCGCGGCCGGCACGTCGTAGCCGCGGAAGACGAGGTCGATCAGCGGCGCGATCGCGTCCAGTCCGCGGTGCACGACCGCGATCTCCTCCGGCGCGACGCCGTCCTCGCGGATCAGCCGGGCGACCTCGGCGGCGACGAGCTCGATCTCGGCCCGCTCTCCCCCGCCCTCCAGCGCCAGGACCGTGTTGCCGGAGTCCACCCGTGGCGGTTCGACCTCGTACAGCGAGCGCTCGACGTGGTGCAGGACCGCGCGGGCCGCCGGGGCGTAGTAGTCGGCGACGGCGCCGAGCGTCTGCTCGGTCGCCCCGAGGGCCAGCAGGTCCTGGTGCAGCGTCGCGCGCGCGGCGAACGCGGTCCGGCCCGGCTCGAAGGTCAGGGCGAGCATGACGTCGGTCCCGACGGCGTTGGCGAGCGTGTCGAGCACGTCGCGCTGCAGCGGCGAGAAGTCGTCGAAGCCGTAGAGGAAGACCGGCGTGCCGCCCCAGCGCGCCGGCTCCAGGCGCAGGGCGTCGAGCGCAGCGGTCACATGCTGCGGGCGGTCGCGGCGGCCGGTGCGCTCGGCCGCCCGGCCGTAGGCGAGCACGAGCGCCCCGAGCTCGTCGGCGTAGGCACGGCGGGACGCGTCGTCGCCGGCCCAGTCGCGCACGGCGCGCACGAAGCGGGGCGGGTCGACGCGGGCCTCTCCCAGCTCCTCGGTGAAGCTCACGAGCGCGGGGGCGAAGCCCGGCGTGGCGGCCGCGGCGGCCAGGCGCTCCAGCCGCGTGGCGGCGATCGCCGCGGCGGCGACGCGCTCCTGCTGCAGGGCGGTGAGCACCTGGCCGCCGGCGCCGCCGCGGAACGCCAGCTCGCGCAGCAGGCCGTCGAAGCGCTCGACGCGCACCCCGAGCACGGCGCCGTCCTCGGCGAGCTCGCGCCGGTAGAGGTCGACGTCGGCCATCGTCGGGACGACCAGCAGCGGGGAGGCGGCCGCGCGCGCACGCGCGGCGTCGAGGACGACGCGCGCCTTGGCCGCGTTCGCGGGTCCGGTGATGAGGTGCAGGGGCATGCGGGTCCGACAGGGTGGCAGCGCCACCCGACGTCCCGCGGTCGCGTCGCCGCTCAGAGCGAGTTTTCGCGACGCCCCGTCTTCGGGTAGCTGTCCAGAAGACCTGGAGAGCGGGCGCCCCGGCCACGGGAGGCGGCCGGCGCCGGACCGATCTCTGCCACACCGCACCCCCTCATCCCCAGGGTGCGCGCGGGCCGGCTGGAAAGCCGGCCCGCGTCATGCGGCGGGCTAGGCGAAGCCTCCGCCCAGGGGGCTCGTTTCGCTGCGGGTACTCGCCCAGGGGCTCGTACCGGCGGTCCGGTAGGGACCCGGGCTCCTAGCGGTACTTCCAGCCGTGCAGCTTGCGCAGCAGCAGCTTCTTGAAGGCCGCCGACACGCGCCCCGCACGGCGCTGGTGGTCCACCTCGGCCGTGCCCTTGGCGCCGGTGCCCAGCAGGTACTGGTCGGCGACGTAGGCGGCCAGGACGCCGCGTACGTCGTCGGTGCGCTTGGCCGCTCGCAGCTCGCCCAGATGGGTCTTGGCGTCGGCCTTGACCACCGCCGGGAACCGGCGGGTCACGTCGGTGACGGCACCGTGGTCGACCCGGAGCACCTGCGCCGGGAAGCCCGAGCCGGCAAAGGCGGTGAAGGCCGCCGAGAAGCGCGGGTCGAAGCCGACGAGCTCGGGCCGGCCGTCGCCGTCGGCGTCCCTGAGCGCGTAGCCGACGTCGCCGTAGGAGAGGTCCTTGGGCGTGTAGCCCGTGCCGTCCCAGGTGAGCAGCCGCGCCGTCAGGCAGCAGTGCGCGCCGCCCGAGAACGTGTCGACGAGCACCTCGGGCTCGCCGTCGGCGTCGAGGTCGGCAACCTTGACCATCGACGTCGCGCTCGGATCCCCGGTGCCGTCGTCGGGCACCACGATGCAGCCCTCGACGCAGATGTCGGCGATCGTGAGGTCGTAGCGGACGCCGGCGCGATCGACGTGCAGCCGCGGGTTGGCGATCCCGAAGTCGGCCTTGTCCCACTCCAGCGTGGCGGTCACCGCGCCGGCGGCGTGGCTCAGCGAGCCGGCGTCGTTGGCCTGCGCCACGCCGCTGCCGGGCCCGACCGCCATCGCGGCCGCCAGGGCCGCGGCGGCGCCCTTAGGCAGCGGCACTCGCGCCCCCGGCTGCGGCGGGCGTCGCCTCGGCCGGCACGGGGGCGGCGGCCGCCATCTCGTCGGCCTGGGCCTCCTAGAAGCCCTCCTTCGCCCACGGCTCGTCGAACTCGACGCGCCACTTGCCCTCTTCGTTCTGCATGAGGGCGAGCCGCGCGCGGAACGAGCGCCCGCTGCGGCCCTTGAAGCCGGTGACCGGCTTGGCCGTCTTGCCGTGGGCGATGAGCTCCTTGGCGATGGCCGGAGGCATGTTCTTGCCCGCCTTGGACTTCCAGATGACGAAGCCGCAGCCGGGATCCTCGCGGCTCCAGCACGAGTAGCCCTTGCGGTTCTCGATGATGTCGTTGCCGCAGACCGGGCACGGCCCGAGGTTGGCGCGCGGGATCCGCACGTCCTTGAGCTTCGTGTCGAGCTCGCCCACCGTGGAGCCGGCGAACTTCGCGATGTCGGCCATGAA
>JAWVGD010000114.1:0-6097 GCA_033855515.1 Baekduia sp. | reverse complement strand
GCGACCCGGCCCAGGTCGTGGCGCTGGCCGACTCGGTCGCTGCGCAGGGGCCGCTGGACATCCTCATCAACAACGCCGCGCAGACCGTGCGCCGCTCGCCCGGCGCCTACGCGCCGCTGACCGACGCGGAGGCCGCGCCGCTGCCCGCCGGCCCGCTGCCAGAGATCGTGACGTTCGCCACGGCGGCCGCCGGCGCCCGGCCCGCCGCGCTGCCGGCCGGCGCGCCCGGCCCGCATTGGTCGCCCACGCCGGAGGCGCTCAGCGCCCTGGCGCTCACCGCCGGCTCCGCGTCGGTGCAGCGCATCGCCGAGCGGCGCGCGATCGACGCGGGCGGTCTCGTCCCCGACCTGCACCCGGTCAACTCGTGGATCCAGCGCGTCGACGAGGTCGATCCGCTCGAGTTGCTCGAGGTGCAGCTGTGCAACACGACCGCGCCGTTCATCCTCGTCAGCCGGCTGCGCCCCGCGCTGGCCGCGGCCGCCGCGCGCCGGACCTACATCGTCAACGTGTCCGCCATGGAGGGCCAGTTCGCGCGCGGCTACAAGGGCCCAGGCCACCCGCATACGAACATGGCCAAGGCGGCGCTGAACATGCTGACGCGCACCAGCGCGCAGGAGCTGCTGGGCGACGGCATCCTGATGACGAGCGTCGACACCGGCTGGATCACCGACGAACGCCCGCACCCGACCAGGCTGCGCCTGGCCGACGCCGGCTTCCACGCCCCGCTGGACCTCGTCGACGGCGCCGCCCGCGTCTATGACCCGATCGTGCGCGGCGAGGCGGGCGAGGACCTGCATGGCTGCTTCCTGAAGGACTACGAGCCCGCCGCTTGGTGAGCGGCGCTCCGTAACACGGCCGGCAACCACGCGGCCACGGCGGTGGCGACCGCGGCCACGTCGGCGGTGAGGCTGTGGTTGCCGCTCACCACGACGACCTCGCGCCCCGGGCCGCCCGGCGGCATCCCGAACGGGTCGCTCGCGCCCTGGACGACGAGCACGGGGACCTCCACGGCCTCGAGCTCCGGCAGGCGCGTCTTGCGCTCGGCGTCGGGCTTTCGCTGCGGCGGGTGCAGCGGGAACGCGAGGCACAGGACGCCGGCGGCGCCCGTCTCCGCCGCGGTCCGGCACGCCACGCGCGCCCCCGAGGAGCGGCCGCCGGTCACGACCGGCAAGCCGGCCAGCGGCCCGTCGCGCAGCTGGGCCAGCACCGCCGTCCAGGCCGCGTCGAGCTGCCGCGCGGGCGCGGGGGAGCGGCGGCCGGCCACGCGATAGGGCTGCTCGACCAGAGCGACCGTCATGCCCGCGGCGCCGGCCACCGCCGCCACCGCCGTCAGGTCCTTGGCCGTGATCGAGCCGCCGGCCCCGTGGCCCAGCACCAGCGCGCCCGCCGCGCCGGCGGCGCGCCGCACGTGGGCGCGCGCGGGACCGTGGGGTGTCTCGAGCTCCAGGACGTCATCGGGCACGGCGTGGATGCTCGCAGGCTCACCCAAGGGAATCAGTCAGCCCGACCTCGACCGCGCGGGAGCGAGGACGTGGGCGTCGCGCGTGCGACGATGAAGGGGATGGACGAGCCCGTACGCGTCGACAAGTGGCTCTGGGCCGCGCGCCTGGTCAAGACGCGGGCGCTCGGGTCCGAGGCCGCGCAGGGCGGCCGCGTGCACGTCAACGGCCGCGCCGCGAAGCCCAGCAAGGACGTCAAGCCCGGCGACCGCCTGGAGCTGACGACCGGCCCGGTCCGGATGAGCCTGGTCGTGCTCGGGACCGCCGCGCGCCGCGGCCCCGCGAGCGTCGCGCAGACGCTCTACGAGGAGACCGCCGAGAGCCGTGCGGCGCGCGAGCGGGCCGCGGCTCAACGGCGCCTGGTCGCCGAGCCCGCGGTCACCGAGCGCGGCGGGCGGCCGACCAAGCGCGACCGCCGGCGCTTCGACCGCTCGCGCGAGCGCTAGGGGAACACTGGCCCAGAGGGCCAGGTTCCCTTGCGGGTGTTCGCCCAGGGGGCGAAACCCGCGGCGGGTCAGGGACCCAACGCTCCTAGTGGGCGTCCTTGGCGGCCGCATGGCGCTGCAGACGCCGGCCGACCGGGTGGGACGCCAGCACGAGCAGCAGCAGCGGCACCGTCAGCAGCCACACCAGCGGGTCGGTGAGGGAGAAGTGCTCCAGCCGGGAGCCGAGCGCGATCACCAGGATGATCAGCGGCGCCGAGCCGACCACCGTGGTCCACGCGAAGCGGCGCAGCGGCACGCCCGTGGCGCCGGCCACGTAGCCGACCGGCGAGTACGGCACGATCGGCAGCAGGCGCAGGACGAGCAGCATCGGCCAGCCGCCGCGCTCCATCAGCGCCTCGGCCGCCTGCATCCGGTCGGCGCCGGCGATCCGCGTCACCAGCGGCCGCCCCGCGATGCGCCCCAGCGCGTAGGTGCCCAGCGCCGACAGCAGCCAGCCGGTCTCGCAGATCAGCAGCGCGAGGGGGAATCCGTACGTGAACCCGGCGACGAGGTTCGTGAGCTCCGCCGGGAACAGCAGCACGATGTGCGACAGCATCAGCGCGTAGAGGAGCAGCACGCCGCCCAGGCCGGCGCCGCGGAGCTGCTTGCGCAGCGCGGTCGTGTCGCCGGCGGCGGCGTGGCCGATCGCGTCGTGCAGGGGATGGACGAGCAGGTAGAGCGCCACCGCGGCGCCGACGGCGGCGAGTGCCACCCCGACGTGCACGGTCCGGCGTCTCATCCCGCAGAGCTTGTCATGCCCGCGTCACCGCGCCGCACAGGCACCGCGCCGCGCGCGGCGATCACGGGACGGCGACCGTCCAGGGCTCGATCTGGTGGCTGACCACGAGCCCGGCAGCGATGTAGGGGTCGACGGCCGCGAAGTGCTCGGCCGCCTCCGGAGAGGTGAAGACGATCGCCGCGCCGGTCGGCGGGTCGCCCAGGGCGCCGCCCATCACGCAGTCGCCCTCGGCGTGCAGCTCGCGCAGGAGGGTCAGATGCGCGTCGCGGTGCGGCGCGCGGCGCTCCACGATGTCGGGCACGAAGGTGTAGAGGAGGACCGAGAGCTTCTGCATGACCTAGATCGTGCCCGACGGGGCCCCGAGGGCGCGGGCCAGGTCGCCCAGGGCCGCCTCGAAGGCGCCCACCGCGGCGTCGCGCTCGCGCGGCGCGGCGGTCGGAGCCAGCGCGTGCAGCGCTTCCAGCGTCGCGACGTAGCGGCCGAAGGCCGTGACCGCGCCCGGCTCCGCCCGTCCCTCCAGCCAGCCGGCCAGCGCGGCACCCCGATCCAGCGCGGCGCGCCACGTGGCCTCGACCTCGCCGAGGATCGCAGCGACCTGCCGGTCAGGGCCCAGGCGCTCGCCGGCGGCCGCCGCCGCTGCCGCCTCGGCCGCCACGCGACCCACGCGCTCGCCGACGGACGCGGTCTCGTCGCCGTCGGCCGCCTCGCGCCGCAGCAGCGCGGTGACGAGCGCGCGCTGCGCGCCGGCGCCGGCGGGTCCGACGTCCAGCGCGGCCAGCCGCCGCACGAGCGCCAGCCGCGCCTGCGCGCCCGCCGCGAACGTCGCCTGCAGGTCCCGCAGCGCGACGGCGACCGCGTCGGTGCCGACGCCGGCCATCAGCGCACCGCGATCTCGCCCTGCAGGGCGAACGGCGCCACGAGCTCGATGCGGTCGCCGCTCCAGAACCGGCCCGGGTCGTACCAGCCGGCCGGCCGCCGGCGCGGGAGCAGCCCCATGTGCTGCAACGTGGTCGCCACCAGCTCGGCGCAGTAGATCGTCTCCAGCGAGGAGTCGCGCCGGCGCACCCGGCCGGTCAGCCACTGGCGCGCCAGGCCCGGGGTCGTCGGAAACGGGCGCCCGTCGAAGCGCGCGATGACCTCCATCAGCCGGTCCTCGTGCTCGCGCTCGACGGTGCCCTCCAGCTGGCGCACCCAGGCGCGCTGGTGGTAGCGCGCGTTCCAGGTCGTGACCGCCTCCTCGAGATGATGGAGTTGCACGCCGCGCTGGCGCTCTCCGGTCCAGACGTCGACCAGCGACCGGCCCATCTCGGCGTGCCACAGCAGCGGCGGCAGGTCGTCGATGGCGACGACCATCCCGACGTGGTTGACCGGGCTGTTGGTGAGCGTCTGGATCGCGCGGTCGGCCAGCGAGCGCCCGCGGAAGAGCCAGACGTCGCCGGTGGCCGCGGTGGCGACGGCGTCGCCGAGCGCGACGGCGGTGGCGTTGGCGGTGGCGGGCATGAGCCCTAACCTACGGCCCGATGCAGATGCGCTGGAAGCTCCTCGGGGTCGCCGGACTGGCCGGCGTCGCCGCGACCGGGGCGGTCGTCGCGCGCAACCGCCGGGCCCAGCACGAGTACGAGCCCGACGAGCTCCGCGACCGCCTGCACCGTCGCCTCGCCGAGGTCGACGGCGCGGCCGGCGCGACCGCGAGCGGCCCCGCGCCGGCCCCGCCGGACTGACTCAGCGCACGCCGACGAGGTCGACGACGAAGACGAGCGTCTCGTCCGGACCGATGACCCCGCCCGCGCCGCGCTTGCCGTAGGCGAGGTTCGGCGGGATCGTGATGCGGCGGCGGCCGCCGACCTTCATGCCGGTGACGCCCTGGTCCCAGCCGGCGATGACCTGGCCCTTGCCGAGGCCGAACTTGAAGGTGTCGCCGCGGTCCCACGACGCGTCGAACTGCTTGCCCGTCTGCCAGGAGACGCCGACGTAGTGCACCTCGACGATCTTGCCGGCGACCGCCTCGTCGCCGTCACCGACCGTGAGGTCCTCCAGCTCGAGCTGGTAGGACGGCGGCTGGTCGGAGGGGACGTCGACCTGGGGCTTCTCGGTGGCGCTCATGCCCGGCACGCTAGCGAGCGCGCTCAGCCGCCGGCCAGGACCACGTCGTAGCCCTCGGCGCGCAGCACCTCGACGACGGCGTCACGGTGGTCGCCCTGCAGCTCGATGACGCCGGCCTTCGCCGAGCCGCCGACCCCGCAGCGCTTCTTGAGCCGGCCCGCCAGCTCGCGCAGCCCGTCGTCGGGCAGCGGGACGCCGGACACGGTGGTGACGGCCTTGCCGCGGCGCCCGGCGGTCTCACGCCGGACCTTCACGCGGCCGCCGCCGTCCATGCGCGCCTTGAGCGCCGGGTCGCGCGCCTTGCGCAGGTCCCCGTCGCTGCTGGACCACACGACCTTCGTGTCACCGCGCTTGGCCATGTCCGGCACGTTAGCTGCCCCGGCGCGGGGTACCCTGGAGGGGCAACACCGCGTCGCGGACTCCTCCGCGCGACCTCGCCTGAGGGGGCCGGGACATGCCGATGGACCACAGCACCGATGGACCGGTCGTCGTCCGTTGACCACGACCCCCGTCGCCGCGCCGCCGTGTGAGCGCCCGCGCACGAGCGCGCTCGGCCGTGCCGCGTCCGGCATCGCCCGCGTCCGCGCGTGGGGCGCGCAGCACCGCAAGCTGACGACGGTCGTCGGGACGCTGGTCGCGGTCCTCGTCCTCGTCGCCCTGCTCAACGGGCGCCGTCACGACTTCGCCACCGCGCTGTCGCGCGCGTCGCTCGGGACGCTGGCCCTCGCCGCCGCGCTGCAGATCGTCGCGCTGCTCGCGCGCAGCGAGGCGTGGCATCTGACGATCGGCGCTGCCGGCGGGACCGTCGACCGGCGGCGCCTGTACCGCGCGTCGAGCATGGGCTACGTCGGCAGCCTCCTGAACTCGCAGCTCGGGATGGCCGCCCGGATCGCGGCGCTGCGCCGGTCCTGCGCGGTCGAGAGCCCGGGCGTGTCGACGCTGATCGCCGCCGAGTTCCCGATCCTCGCGGTCGAGGCGGGGCTCGCGGCGCTGACGTCCTTCACGCTCGTCGGGCCGCTCGGGCTGCCGTGGTGGGTGCCGCTCGTCGCGGTGGCGGTCGTGGGGCTGCTGACCGCCGGGCTCGGGCGGCTGTCGGGCCGGACCGCGCGGCCGCTGTGGCGCGGGCTGGCGGTGCTGCGGAGCCTGCGCGGCGGGCGGAGCCTGCTCGCGTTCGTGCTGGTGGCCGTCTTCGCGCAGATCCTGCGCAACTGGCTGCTGCTGAACGCGGTCGGCGTGCCCGCGTCGCTCTTCGACGCCATCGCGGTCCTCAT
>JAWVGD010000113.1:0-5744 GCA_033855515.1 Baekduia sp. | reverse complement strand
CCGGCAGTTGGCCGGATGCAGCCCCGACTGCGCCAGCTCGCGAACGGCCTCGGCGCCGCCGAGGAAGTCCTCGAACCGCACGGCGCGCGCCGCCCGGAACGTCGGCTTGGGCTGGACGCGCACCCACGCCTCGGTGATGACGCCGAGGATGCCCTCGGAGCCCAGCAGCATCCGGTCCGGCGACGGCCCGGCGCCGGAGCCCGGCAGCCGCCGGCTCTCCCACAGCCCGGTCGGCGTCACCGCGCGGATCGACTCGACGAGGTCGTCGACGTGGGTCCACACGGTCGCGAAGTGCCCGCCGGCGCGCGTCGCGATCCAGCCGCCGACCGTCGACAGCTCGAACGACTGCGGGAAGAAGCGCATCGTCAGCCCGTGCTCGGCGAGCTGCGCCTCCAGCCGTGGGCCGCTGGCGCCGCCCTGCACGCGGGCGGCGCGGGAGACCGCGTCGACCTCGACCACGCGGTCCAGGCCCGACAGGTCCAGCGAGACCACCGGCCGCTCCGTGTCGGCCAGCCGCGGCTCGACGCCGCCGACCACGCTCGTCCCACCGCCGAACGGGATGACCGCGGCCCCGGACGCCGCCGCCCACTGCAGCACCGCCGCCACGTCGGCCTCCGAGCGCGCGAACGCGACGGCGTCCGGCGGTGCGTCGACCTGTCCCCGCAACGCACGGACCGTATCGGGGAACGACCGGCCGTAGGCGTGCTCGATCCGGTCGCGCGCGTCCACCGACCAGAGCGTCCCGCCGGCGGGCACCTCGACCCGCGGGGCTCGCAGCGCGATCGAGGAGAGCGCCACCGGCGCCTCGACGCCGGCGACCGGGAAGCCGAGCACGTCGCGCACCGTCGCGGCCAGCGCCTGCGGGTCGAGCTTGCGGTCCTCGAAGCCCCACCCCCACCACGCTCGCCGACCGGTGCTCATCGAGCGACCGCTTCCGCAGCGGGGCGGGCGGCCGCACCGCGCGGCGCGGTCATCGTCCGGCGACCCGCACCATCGCGCGTCGTCGCCGGCCGGTGCCGGCCGCGGCGGGCCGGCGGATCCGCGCCATCGCGGTCTTCGGCCGCTCCTCGGCCGCCTGCTCGCTGCCCAGCAGCAGCGTCGCCTGGGTGCTCAACACACCGCCGTTGCCGTGGACGAGCACGACGTCGCGGTCCTCGGAGCGCACCTGGCGCACGGCCTCGACGATCAGCGGCAGCCCGTTCATCCCGGGGTGCGCGTAGCTGAGCCCGCCGCCGGCGGTGTTGACCGGCAGCTCGCCGCCCGGCGCGATCCGGCCGTCGGCGACGAACGCGCCGCCCTCGCCCTTGGCGCAGAACCCCAAGTCCTCCAAGAACAGGATCGGGGTGATCGTGAAGGCGTCGTAGATCTGCGCGCAGTCGACGTCGGCCGGCCGCAGCCCCGCCTCGGCGAAGGCACGCTCGCCGGACTCGACGGCGGCGGTGGTCGTCAGGTCCGGCATCGAGGAGATGTGGCGGTGATGGTGCGCCTCGCCCGCGCCGAGCACGAAGACCGGCGGGCGGCGCAGCGTCCGGGCCCGCTGCACCGAGGTGACCACGACCGCCGCGCCGCCGTCGGTCACCAGGCAGCAGTCGCGCACGCCGAGTGGGTCCGCGACGCGCGGGGCGTCCAGCACGTCCTCGATCGACAGGTCCTCGCGGGCCCAGGCGTCCGGGTTCCTCTGCGCCCACCGGCGCGCGCTGACGGCGACCCACGCCAGCTGCTCGGGCGTCGTGCCGTACACGTGCATGTGGCGCGCGGCGGCCAACGCGTAGGCGGTGACCGGCAGCGTCGGCTGGTACGGCGCCTCCCACGGGTCGATCTCCTGCACCGACGCGCTGCCACGGCCGACCGACCGCTGCGTCGAGCCATAGGCGATGAGCGCGACCTCGCACTGGCCGGCGGCGATCGCGGCCCGCGCGTGGTTGACGTGCGCCAGCGGCGACGAGCCGCCGATCATGGTGGAGTCGGTGTGGCGCGGCCGGATCCCGAGGTCCTCGGCGAGGTTCACGGTCGCCCACGGCAGCTGCGTCGACGCGGCGAAGACGCCGTCGACGTCGGACGGCGCCAGGCCCGCGTCGGCCAGCGCGGCGTGCGCGGCATCGGCCATGACGTCGGAGGCGCTGAGGCCCGGGAGCGCCAGGCCCAGCTGCGCTTCGGCGGCGCCGACGATCGCGACCGCCGTCACGCGTCAGACCGTTCGAAGACCGGAAGCGGTACCTCGTCGTCGTCGCGGTCCTCCCAGGCAAGCCGCACGCGCAGCCCGATCGTCACGTCCTCGGGCGCCACGCCGATCACGCGGCTCATCATCCGGAAGCCCTCGTCGAGGTCCACCAGCACCACCCCGTACGGCTCGGCCTTGCGCGGCCGGATGACCGTCGTCGAGTAGACCGTCCCTAAGCCCGCGCTGACGCGCCATTGGTCGTAGCCCACGCGAGGCCGGAACACCGGCCGGCCGTCGCCATCGACCTGAAAGGCGAGCTCCTGCCGTCGGCAGTGCTCGGCGTAGACGTCCGCGGGAGAGCGCTCCAAGACCCCGCGAGCGTACCTTGTAGAGCGATGACGCAAGCGCAGGCTCCAGCGCTCCTCGCCCGCGGCCCCTGGCGCGCGGACCAGGTGCACGCCGTCTGGCGCGAGGAGGCCTTCCAGCCCGAGGGCCACAAGGTCGACGCCGCCGACGCCGCGATCCAGGCCCTGCGCGACCGTGGCTCGCCGAGCCACGACGGTGTCGCCGCCCGGCTCGTGTCGTTCTCGGAGTCCGGCGACGGCGGCCTGCACGTCGAATTGCAGCCGCTGCGCTGGGCGCTGCGCCTCGTCGATGGCGACGCGTCGGAGTCTGTCGCCGCGCTCTGCATCACGCGCGACAGCGCAGGGCGGTGGCTGGCGGGACGCCGCGCCGCGTGGCTGTCGTCCTGGGCCGGCCGCTGGGCGCTCGGCGCGGGCGGCGCGGTCGACCCGGGCGAGAGCCCGTTCGACACGCTCACGCGCGAGCTGATGGAGGAATGGGCGGTGACGCCCGAACGGGTCCGGGGCGAGGCGCTGGTGCGCCTGCCCCACCAGATGATCATGTTCATCGGCCAGGCCTGGCTGCCCGAGGGCGCCGAGGTCGTCCGCGACGACGAGCACGACGCGCACGCCTGGTGGCCCGCCGACGTCGACCAATGGCCCGACGAGGCCGACGAGCCGCTGCGCCGGATGGCGCGCCTCCTCGCGTGAGCGCCCGCGCCCGCAGCGCCCGCGCCACGCGCATGACGCCCAGTTTCACCACGCTGAAGTACCTGTCCTTCGCGCATTCCACGGTGTACGCGATCCTGCTCGCGGCGTGGCTGATCCCGGGCCTCCACGTCCTCGAGTTCGTGTTCGGGATGGCCCACGGGCTGGGGTGGATCGCCATGTGCGCGTTGACGATCGAGGCACTTCGAGCACGCATCATCCCGATGCCGCTGGCGGTCGCCGTGGCCGTCATCGGAGCCGTCGGACCGTTTGTCGGATCCTACGAGTTCGTGCGCGAGCAGCGACGCAGGACCCTAACCGCCCCTAACACATCCGAACGCTAGAGTCGAACAAAGACATATGGCCGTCGAAGCCGCAGCGATTCAGGTCACCCTGCCCGCCATGGGCGAGTCGGTGACGGAAGGCACCATCCTGGAGTGGCACAAGCAGGAAGGTGACACCATCGAGGCCGACGAGATCCTCGTCGAAGTCTCGACCGACAAGGTCGACGCGGAGGTGCCCTCGCCCGCGAGCGGGACCATCGTGAAGATCCACGCCGCCGAGGGCGACACCGTGCAGGTGGGCTCGGTGCTCGCCGACATCGCGGTCGGCGCCGGCGACGGGGGTTCGCCCAACGGCCACGGCGGCAACGGCGGTGGTCCGTCCGCGCCCGAGGCCCCGGCCGAGGCCGAGGCGCCCGGCGAGATCGTCGACATCACGACGCCCGCCGGCGGCGAGTCGGTCACCGAGGGCACGATCCTCGAGTGGGCGGTCAAGGTCGGCGACCACGTCGACGACGGCGACACGGTCGTCGAGATCTCCACCGACAAGGTCGACATGGAGCTGCCCGCCCCGGCGGCCGGCACCATCACCGAGCTCTTGGCCGAGGAGGGCGACACGGTCGTCGTCGGCCAGGTCATCGCCCGCATGCAGCTGGGCAGCGGCGCGGCGGCCCCCAAGGTCGAGGCGCCGGCCGACGGCCAGGGCGCCGCGACCGGCAACGGCGGTGTGGCCGCCACCGCCCCGGCCGACGCCAACGCCACGCCCGTCGCCGCGCGCGTCGCGGCCGCCGAGGGCGTCAGCCTCGCCGGCGTCACGGGCACGGGCCCGCAGGGCCGCATCACCAAGGACGACGTCCTGGGCGCCAAGAGCAACGGCGGCGTCAGTGCCCCGGCCGCCGCCCCGTCGACCGACGGCGCAACCGCGACCGGCGCCCGCACCGTCCTCAAGGGCGGCGCCGCGATGCTCGCGCGCTACATGGACGAGTCGCGCGAGATCCCGACCGCGACCTCCTTCCGCACCATCACGGTCACGGCCATGGACGCGCGGCGCAAGCAGCTCAAGGACGCCGGGCAGAAGGTCTCCTTCACCCACCTGATCGCCTACGCGATCTCGCTGGCCGCCCAGCAGGACATGCCGGTCATGTCCCATCACTTCGACACGGTCGACGGCAAGCCCACGCGCATCGACGACGGCGCCGTCAACCTCGGCATCGCCGTCGACGTCGAGAAGAAGGACGGCAGCCGCACCCTCATGGTGCCGGTCATCCGCGACGCGGGCCGCATGAGCTTCGTCGACTTCAAGGCCGCCTTCGACGCGCTCATCGCCAAGGCGCGCGAGAACAAGCTCACCGCTGACGACCTCACCGGCGCGAACATCCAGCTGACCAACCCGGGCGGCATCGGAACGATCGCGTCGGTCCCGCGGCTGATGAAGGGCAACGGCACGATCGTCGCCACCGGCTCGATCGCCTATCCCGTCGGCCTCGGCACGATCGGCGACATGATCGGCGCCGAGAAGGTCATGACCATGACCTCGACGTATGACCACCGCGTCATCCAGGGCGCGGAGTCGGGCCGGTTCCTGCAGGTCGTCGAGGCCTACCTCCAGGGCGAGAACGGGTTCTACGACGGCGTCTTCGCCTCGCTGGGCGCCACGCTCGGCCCGGCCCCCGCGCCGCCCGCGCCCGCCGCCGCCGCGGCAGCCGCCCGCGAGTCGCGCGCCGGCGAGCGCCGCGCCAACGTCATCGACGAAGAGCTGCTGCAGGCCGTCCAGGCCGCCACGTCGCTGCTGAAGGCGCACCGCACCCACGGCCACCTGGCGGCGCGCCTGGACCCGCTGGGCACCGAGCCCGAGGGCGATCCGGCGCTCGACCCCGACACCGTCGGCCTCACGCCCGAGCTCATGGCCAAGATCCCGGCCAAGATCCTGCGGATGCACGTCCCCGGCGCCACGCTGGCCGACGCGCTGCCACACCTGCGCGAGACCTACTGCGGCACGATCGCCTACGAGATCGAGCACCTCGCCTCGCACCGCCAGCGCACCTGGCTGCGGGAGAAGATCGAGGGCGGCGAGTACCGCAAGCCGCTGACGACCGAGGAGCAGAAGGCGCTGCTGACGCGCCTGATCGAGGTCGACGCGTTCGAGCGCTTCATGCACAAGGCCTACCTCGGCCAGAAGCAGTTCTCGATCGAGGGCCTCGACATGACGGTCCCGATGATCGACGAGGCGATCCAGCTCGCCGCCGCCCACGG
>JAWVGD010000112.1:0-8691 GCA_033855515.1 Baekduia sp. | reverse complement strand
GAGATCGACGACCGCGTCGCCGGGCTGCAGGCCGGAGCCGACGACTACGTCGTCAAGCCGTTCGCGCTGGAGGAGGTCGTCGCCCGCCTCCACGCGCTGCTGCGCCGCCGGCCGGCGGGGGAGGGCGAGGTGCTCGTGGTCGGCGACCTGCGGCTGGACCCGCGCACCCACACGGCGCGGCGCGGCGACCGCGACCTGGATCTCACCCGCCGCGAGTTCGAGCTCCTGCAGCTGCTCATGCGCCACCCCGGCGAGATCCTCGACCGCCGCCGCCTGCACGAGGAGGTGTGGGGCTACACCTTCGATCCGGGAACGAACGTGGCCGACGTGTTCGTCGGCTACGTTCGCCGCAAGCTCGAGACCGCCGGCGAGCCGCGCGTCCTGCACACCGTCCGCGGCGTCGGCTTCGTCCTGCGAGCCTGACCGCCGATGCGCAGCCTTCGCGGTCGCCTGACGCTCGGGGTCCTGCTCGTGCTCGCCATCGTGCTGGCGGTCGGCGGCGCCGCGGCGTTCCACGAAGTCGAGCGCTCCGAGCGCGCCGCCCTGGACGACCGCCTCAAGCGCACCGCCGAGCTCTCGCGACCGGCCGCTGTGGCCGCCGTGCAGGACCAGATCCCGGGCGACGACCGCCGCCTGGACGCCGTGCTCACCGCGACCAAGAGCTCGCTCGTGCTGCGCCTCGGCCGCGCCACCCTGCTGCGGCCCGGCCTGCAGCTGCCCAGCCGGCCGCGGCCCCTGCCGCGCGGGCTGTCGACCTTCACCGCCGGTGGCCAGCACTATCGCGCCTACGTCACGACGCTCAAGGATCCCGGCCTCGGCGGCGCCGCGCGGCTGGAGGTCGTCTCCGGCCTGGGCGACCTCGAGCAGCGGCTGCGCGACCTGCGGCGGCGGCTGGCGCTGCTGGCCCTCGCGGCGCTGGCGGTGGCCGGCGTGGCGGTGTGGCTCATCGCGTCGCTGGTGCTCGCGCCGGTGCGCCGGCTGCGCGCGGTGGCCTCCAGCGTCGCCGACGCCGAGGATCTCGACCGGCGCGTCCCGCCCGACGACGGGCCCGCCGAGCTGCGGTCGCTGGCGGCGAGCTTCAACGCGATGCTCGCGCGCCTGGGCCGCTCGTCGGCCGACCGCGAGCGCGCGCTGGCCGCCACGCGGCGGTTCGCGGCCGACGCCGGCCACGAGCTGCGCACGCCGCTGACCAGCGTGCAGGCGACGTTGTCGACGCTCGGGCGCCACCCGGAGCTGCCGGCCGATCGCCGCGGGCCGATGATCGCCGACGCCCTCGATCAGCAGCGGCGCATGGTCGACCTGCTCGACGGGTTGCAGGCGCTGGCCCGCGGCGACGCGGGGCCGCTGGAGCACACGGCCGTCGACCTCGCCGAGCTGACCGATGCGGTCGTGACCGCGGCGCGGGAGCGTCACCCCGGCGTCGCGTTCACCGCCGAGCTGCCCGACGACGCGGTCGTCGTCGAGGGCTGGGAGCCCGGGCTGCGGCTGCTGGTCGACAACCTGGTGGCCAACGCGGCGCGCCACGGCCGCGGCGCCGGCGGCCACGTCAGGGTGACGCTGCTGGGTGCCGGCCCGGCGCTCCACGTCGACGACGACGGGCCGGGCGTCCCGGAGGCCGAGCGCACCCGCATCTTCACGCCGTTCGCGCGGCTGACCGGCGGCGGCGGCGACGCCCGTCCGGGATCGGGCCTCGGCCTCGCGCTCGTCGCCCAGCAGGCCGGCCACCATGCCGCGACCGTGTCGGTGAGCGACGCGCCGCAGGGCGGCGCGCGCTTCACCGTGCGCTTTGGCTCCAGCTGACGGTGGGTCCCTCATCCGCCGCGGGTTTCGCCCCCTGGGCGAACACCCGCAAGGGAACCTGGCCCTCTGGGCCAGTGTTCCCCTAGCAGCGTGGGTCCCTCATCCGCCGCGGGTTTCGCCCCGTGGGCGAACACCCGCAAGGGAACCTGGCCCTCTGGGCCAGCGTTCCCCTAGGCCGACGCGGCGGCGTCGGCGCGCGGGGAGGCCAGGCGCGTCGGGGTCGCGCGACCGCGCAGCGTCTCGCTGCCGCCGAGCTCCCAGCGGCCCGCCTCGTCCTCGCCCGCGCGGCTCACCGCCGCCTCGGAGGCGAGGATGCGCGCCTCCTGCTGCTTGGCCAGCTCGGTCAGGCGCGAGGCCTCGTTGACCGGGTCGCCGATCACGGTGTACTCGAAGCGCTCGGCCGCGCCGATGTTGCCGGCGACCGCCGTCCCGGCCGAGACGCCGATGCCGACGTCGCACTGCGGGACGTCCTCGGCCAGCCGGCGGCGGATCTCCCGCGCGGCGCGCAGGGCGGCGCCGGCGCCATCGTCGTGGGGGAGCGGCGCGCCGAAGACGCAGAGCGCCGCGTCGCCGACGAACTTGTTGACCGAGCCGCGCTCATCGTCGATCACCGCCACGACGACGCAGAAGAACTCGTTGAGCAACTCGACGACCTCGGCCGGCGGCCGCTCGTGGGCCAGTTCGGTCGAGCCGACGAGGTCGATGAACAAGACGGCGACCTCGACCTCCTCGCCGCCGAGCTTGATCCCGCGCTCCAGCGCCTGGCGCGCCACGTCCTCGCCGACCTGGCGGCCGAAGAGGTCACGCAGCTCCTCACGCTCGCGCAGGCCGCCGGTCATGCGGTTGAAGCCGGCCTGCAGCAGCCCGACCTCGCTGCCGTCGTAGACCGCCACGCCGACGTCGGTCTCACCGCGCTGGACCTGCGCCTGCGCGTGCCGCACCGCCTCCAGCGGATCGGCCAGCGAGCGCGCCGTCAGCGCCGTGACCGCGAAGCCGACGACGAGCGCGATGCCGCCCAGCGCCACCGCGGTCGTCGCGATGCGGTCGCTGGAGGCGTGCAGGACGCCGGTCAGCTCGCCGGCTCCGACGAGCGCCAGGCCGAGCACCGGCACGCCGGTCCCCAGCGCCCAGGTCAGCAGCAGCCGCGCAGCGATGCCTGGCAGGGCGGGGTCGTCGGGGACGTGGTCGGCCAGGGCGCGGGCCGCCACCGGCCGCAGCACGCGCTGGGCCAGCAGGTAGGCCACGGCGCACGTTGCGGCCGCGCCGAGGCCGACGGTGATCGCGACGGTCAACGCCAGATGGCCGCTGTAGCGCGCGTTGAGCGCGGTGAAGAGGACGCCGGCCAGCGCCCACAGCGCCCCATGGACGAGCACCTCGCGCGCGGGCGCCAGCAGCGCCTGGCGCTGCTCGGCCTCCGACGGCGCGCGGTCGGTCCGCAGCCACGCGAGCACGGGTCGCAGGAGCCGCAGGACCCACAGCGTCCCCGCCGGCAGCGCGAACGCGAGGTAGGCGACCAAGGCCACCAGGTTGGTGCGCTGGACGGCGGCCGGGTCGTCGACGTCGGGGAGCGGCAGCACCCAGCGCACGAGCACGAAGACGATCACGGCACCGATGACGTTGGCGCCGATCATGAGGATCGCGTACGGCAGCGCGAGGCGCCGCTCGAGGTCGGACAGCCGGCCGAGCATGCGCCCCGCAACCTACTTCCTGACGCGCACGGATCCGCCGGAACGCCGGCCGCGGGCATCCGCCCGCTGTTGACCGCATGTTCAGTTAGGCTGCGCCGATGTTGAGTGCCCCACGCTCCGCGCTGCTCGGCGCCGCGGTGTCCGCGCTGCTCGCGCTGGCCCCGTCCGCCGCCCACGCCGACCCCACGCCGTTCGGTCACGCATGCACGCCGGCCAACGGCGTCCGCTTCTGCCCGACCACCGATCTCGCATCGCGGCCGACGAGCTTCGACGGCACGCCGCTGGACGTCGACGTCACGCTGCCCGCCACGGGCGAGGGACCGTTCCCGACCATCCTGCTCCTGCACGGGCTGGGCGGCGACAAGACGAGCTTCGAGGACGCGACGAGCAAGGAGAACTACACCAACTGGTTCTTCGCGCAGCAGGGCTACGCCGTCGTGACACCCACCGCGCGCGGCTACGGCAACTCCTGCGGCAAGCCCGACTCGCGCACCGCCGGCTGCGAGGCCGGCTGGACCCGCCTGGGCGACATGCGCTACGAGGTCCGCGACATCCAGACGCTCGTGGGGCAGCTCGTCGACGAGAACGTCGTCAAGCCGGACGCGATCGGCTCCACCGGGATCTCGTACGGCGGCGGCTTCTCGACGATGCTCGCGTTCCTCAAGAACCGCATCCGCCTGCCCGACGGCAGCTACGCGCCGTGGACCTCGCCCAAGGGCACGCCGATCAGCCTCGCCGCCGCCTGGCCGCGCTGGCTGTGGTCCAACGGCGAGAGCATCTTCACGCGCAACGGCCGTGCGCCGTGGTCGCGCACGCCCACCGGCGTCGGGGCCCAGAACTACGCCACCGGGATCTTCGGGGTCGCGTTCGGCGGGTTCGTCGCGCCGACCGGCGGCGACCTCAGCACCGACATCACGCTGTGGAAGCAGCAGCTCGACGCCGGGACGTTCGACGCCGCCACGCGGACCACTCTCGACAACGCCTACAACTTCCACGGTGTCGCGAGCGTGGCCGGCACGCCGTCGCCGCTGCTGCTGCAGTCGGGCTGGACCGACGCCCTCTTCCCGGTCGGCCAGTCGCTCGGCGCCTACGACCACCTGCGCGCGCAGAATCCCAAGGCGCCGGTGGCGATCCAGGTCGCCGATCTCGGGCACGCCCCGGGCGCCAACCACCCCAGCGACGTGGCGGCCTTCGATCGCCAGGGCCTGGCGTTCCTCGACAGCTGGCTGAAGGGCTCGGGCGCCAAGCTCGCGCCCGGGACGGTCACGGCGTACACCATGACCTGCCCCGCCACGGCGGCCGCCGGCGGCGGGCCCTACACCGCGTCGTCGTTCACCGGGCTGGCCCGTGGGGCGCTGCGGTTCGCGACGGCCAAGACGCTGAAGATCACCTCCAAGGGGGCCAGCGCGAAGCTCGCCGCCGAGGTCGCGCCGCTGTCGGGCACGGCGTCGCACTGCACGCCGCACACGCCGGACCGCACGAGCCACGCAGTGCTCGGCGTCGTCTCGCCGGGCGTGACGCAGATCGGCCGGCCGGTCATCACCGGCCACGTCGTCGTCAAGGGTCGCTACGGGCAGCTCGACGCGCGCCTGTGGGACGTCGACCCCAAGTCCGGCAAGCACCTGCTGATCGACCGCGGCGCCTACCGGCTGACCGACAACCAGAAGGGCAGCTTCCGGTTCACGCTGGACGGCAACGGCTGGAGGTACGCCAAGGGCCACGGGCTCCTCGTCGAGCTCCTCGGCCGCGACAGCCCGACCTACGGCGCCAGCCCGGCCGCGTTCAGCGCGACGCTGAGCAAGGTGAAGGTGTCGGTCCCGGTGCGGGAGAAGCTGAAGCACTAGCGGCATCGCGCCGGGCGCGGGAGACTGCGAGGCGTGATCGTCCATCACGTCTCGCCGGAGGGCGACTGGGAGACCGCGTCGCGCCGCCCGCACCCGGCGCTGCGACCCCTCGTGCACCGCGGCTACGTCGGCTACGCCGAGCGCGTGCCGGCGCCGCTGCGGCGCCTGGAGGTCCCGCACCAGGCGATCACGGTCATCCTCAACCTCGGCCCGCCGATCGCGGTCGACGCCTGGGGGCCGCAGCGGTCGTTCGTGGCCGGGCTGCACGACCGCGCCGTCGTCACCGAGCATCCGGGCGAGCAGCTCGGGATCCAGATGGATCTCGCGCCGCTCGGCGCCCGGACGCTGCTGGGCGTGCCGATGGGGGAGTTGGCGCGCCAAGTCGTCGATCTCGAGGCGCTCGTGCCGCCGGCGTTCCTGGAGCGGCTGGCGGCCACCGCAGGGTGGGCGGCGCGCTTTGACCTGCTCGACGCGTTCCTGCTGGCGCGGCTGGACGACGGGGCGCCGCCGCGGCCCGACGTCGCCTTCGCGTGGGCGCGGCTGGCCGAGACGCACGGGGCGATCGGCGTCGCGCAGCTCTGCGCCGAGCTGGGCTGCAGCCGGCGCCACCTGGCGGGGCGCTTCGCCCACGACGTGGGCCTCGGCCCCAAGGCGATCGGGCGGATCCTCCGCTTCCGGCGGGTCCTCGGGCTGCTGGCCGAGGAGGACGGTCCGGGCCGCTTCGCCGACATCGCCGCGGCCGGCGGCTACTACGACCAGCCACACCTCAACCGCGACTTCCGGGAGCTGGCGGGCTGCACCCCGGGGGCGTACCTGGCGCGGGTCCTGCCGGGCGGGCGCGGCGTCGCGGGCTGAGCCACCACCGCGTTCCCATCCGTCCAAGACGCGTCGCACCGGCGGGCGTACCGTCTCGGCATGCCCAACATCATCCCGACCTTCCGCTATGCCGACGCCCGCGCGGCGATCACCTTCCTCACCGAGGCGTTCGGCTTCCAGGAGCACGCCGTCCACGAGGACGGAGGCACGATCGGCCACGCCGAGCTGCGCCTGGGCGACGCCTACATCATGCTCGGCCAGGACCGGCCCGAGTCCGCCGCCTTCCCGAACGGGCCGTCGACGACCTACGTGGTGGTCGACGATCCCGACGCCCACCACGCGCGGGCGGTGGCGGCGGGCGCCGCGATCATCCGGCCGCTGACCGATCAGGACTACGGCTCGCGCGAGTACGCCGCCCAGGATCCGGGCGGCAACGTGTGGTCGTTCGGGACCTACGCGCCCTCCTAGGGCAGACGCCCTCGACGCCTGCGGGATCCTGCGCTACCGTGGGCCGCGGCCCTCGGGGCCATTGCATGCGCGACGCTCGCTAGACAGCCGCCACGACCTCAGCGCCCTCCGACGCCCTCGCGCCGGCGGTGCCGCGGCTGTCCTTCCGATCCGTCCCTCGCCGCTTCCGGAAGGAGCACCGCATGCCGTCGACGCTTCTCGACGCCCACCGCATCACCCGCCACCACGGCGCCCGCACCGTCCTGCAGGACGTCGACGTGCGCGTCGACGCCGGCACGCGCCTGGCGCTCATCGGTCCCAACGGCTCGGGCAAATCGACGCTGCTGCGCGCGCTGGCCGGCATCGAGCCGCTCGACGGCGGCACCGTCGTCCGGCACGGCACCGTCGGCTATCTCCCGCAGCTCGCCGACGAGGCGCCGGGTGGGCCGGCGGCCACCGTGCGCGCGACGATCCTGGAGCGCATCGGCGTCGCCGGCGCGGCCCGCGCGGTCGACGTGCTGGAGGCGCGCCTGGTCGCCGGCGACCTCGGCGCCGTCGCGCCGCACACCGCCGCGCTCGAGCGCTGGCTGGCGCTCGGGGGCGCCGACGCCGAGGCCCGGCTGGCGGCCGCGGCCGACGAGCTCGGGCTCGCGCCGGGGCAGCTTGACCGCCCGCTGCAGGCGCTGTCGGGCGGACAGGCCGCGCGGGCTGGGCTCGCCGCGCTGCGCGCCGCGCGGTTCGACGTCGTCCTACTCGACGAGCCGACCAACCACCTCGACGACGACGGGCTGCAGCGGCTGGCGGCGCTGCTGCGCGGGCGGGCCGGCGGGGTCGTCGTCGTCTCCCACGACCGGGCGCTGCTGGCCGAGGCCGCCGGCGAGCTCCTGGAGCTCGACGCCCGGACCGGCGCCGCGACCGCCTACCGCGGCGGCTGGACGGCCTACGTGCGCGAGCGCGACGCGGCCCGCGCGCGGGCGCTTGCCGACCACGAGCAGGCGCTGGCCCGGCGGGCGTCGCTGCAGGACGCCGTGCGGGAGACCCGCTCGCGCGCGCAGTCGGCGATCGGCAAGGCCCAGCACCACGCGCGCGACGGGGACAAGCACACGGCGGAGTGGGTGCGCTCGCGGGCGCAGGGCATGCAGCGCCGTGCGCGGCATGTCGAGGCGCGGCTGGAGCGCATCGAGGTCCCCGACCGGCCCTGGGAGGACGCGCCGCTGAAGCTGGCGCTCACGGCGGGCGAGCGTCGCGGCGGGCCGGTCGTCGCGCTCGAAGGCGCGGTCCTGCGGCGCGCCGCGGGCTGGTCGCTGGGTCCGCTGGACCTCGCGGTCGCCTACGGCGACCGGGTGGCGCTCCACGGCCCCAACGGCTCGGGCAAGTCCACCATCCTCGCCGCGCTGGAGGGGACGCTGCCGCTCGCCGGGGGCCGGCGGCGCGCGGCGCCGGGTACGGTGATCGCCCGCCTCGGCCAGGCCCGCGACGCGCTGGCCGCCGACGCGCCGCTGACGGCCGCGGTCCGCGCGCTCACCGGGCTCGGCGAGTCCGACGCGCGCACGGCCCTGGCGGCGTTCGGCCTCGCCGCCGATCACGCGCAGCGCCCGGCGTCCTCGCTCTCGCCGGGGGAGCGGACCCGCGCCGAGCTCGCGGTGCTCGCGCACCGCCGGGCGGCGTGCCTGCTGCTCGACGAGCCGACCAACCACCTCGACGTCGCCTCGCTGGAGCTCTTGGAGCGGGCGCTGGCGGGCTGGCCGGGGGCGATCGTCGTCGCCACCCACGACCGGCGCCTGCGCGAGGCGCTCGCGCTGACGGCCGAGGTGGCGCTGTGACCCGGCGCGGCGTCAGTCCTTCGGCGCGTGGGCGACGAACACCGCCACGCCGGCGTGGTGCAGCACGTGCTGGCTGACGCTGCCGAACATCGAGCCGATCCGGCCGACGCCGCGGGCGCCCAGCACGACGGCGTCGTGGCGGCCGTCGCGCGTCTGCGCCACGATCTCGGGGCCGGCGTGGCCCGAGCGTTGCACCGACGTCACGGGCAGGTCCCTGGGAATCGCCTCGACCGCCTTGCGCAGCGTCGTCTCGGCCGCGTGGTCGGCGTCGCG
>JAWVGD010000111.1:0-2819 GCA_033855515.1 Baekduia sp. | reverse complement strand
CAGGTTCAGCGACATCGCACCGACGGTGGCGCTGACCGCGACGCCGGCGGCGATCGCCGCGAGCATGCGCCCGAGGTTGGCCACGGTGTCCAGTGGTCCCCCGTCGCGGATGAGGCGGCGCATGAGCACCGTCGCCGTCAACGCCTCCAACATGTTCCCGCCGGACTGCCCCAGCGCCGAGCCCAGCGGGAGCGCGTGGTAGTCGTTGGCGAGGAGGTCGCCGATCAGCACGCCTGGCCAGAACCGCAGCCCAGCGAGGTACAAGAACGCAATCGCCACGCCGGCCGGCAGCCAGAGGATGGCCGCGACCGGCCCGGCGAAGTCCAGTAGGTATCCGGCCTTCGCCCCGCCGTAATAGGCGGTGGCCAGCACGATCACGCCGAGGACATAGCGGGCGCGAGGCATCCTGACGACCACGTTCCCAGACTCGGACGCACGCGCCTAGTGGCGAGGACGCGGGCCGTCGGCCACGCGTGTGGACACCCGCCGCAACAGGTGGCGTGCACGCCCTGGCGATCTCGTACGGACACCGTTGCCGCCCGCTCGCACACGAGCGCAGACTTCGCGCCATGGACCGCGCCGTCGCCCGCACCATCGCGCAGGACTCACACGCCGGCCAGCGGGACCGCATCGGAGAGCCCCTCATCGACCACGTGTCCCGCGTCGCCGCCGCGGTGCCGCCCGCGGCACAGACGACGGCGTGGCTGCACGACCTCGTGGAACGGACGGGCGTCGACCCCGAAGAGCTGGCGGCGCAGGGCCTCACCACGCTGGAGCGAACCGCACTTGACCTCCTCACCCGGCGCGCCGACGAGTCGTTCGAGGCCTATGTCTTGCGCATCGCCCACGCGCGCGGCGCTGCCGGCGACCTCGCTCGGACCGTCAAGGTCGCCGATCTGCTCGACCACATCGCTCGCGAGCAGAAGGGGCGCGTGGCCGCGGATGCTCCGCCGTATCGGTGGGCGCTGCGCCACGTCGACCTCGGCCCTGCGCCGGGGTTCTTCCCTCCGGTTTCCGCCACCAGCGCCGAAGTTCAGCTCGAGTCGAGAGGTTCGTCGAGCGCGTCGACATCGTGATCCATGGCCAGCGCCAGCCGGGGCGCGGCGTCCACCACGCGCGCGCCGCCGACGACCGGTGCGACGGCCACCAGCACCGCCACGATCTCCCGGTCGGTGGCGCCTGCCGCCCGGGCGACCTCGACCACGACGCGGCACGACGTGGTCGCGGCGCCGACCGACAGAAGTGCGCCCAGACGCACGAGCGCCGCGGCTTTGGCGTCCAGCGCGGCGACGGCCTCGACACGCCCGGCGCCGACGACGAGCCGGACGGTGGGCTCGTCGTTGAGCGCCAGCCGCTGCAGGAGCTCGATCACGTCCATGGTCCTGTGGCCGCTCGTCATGGCTCCTTGCTGCGACGGGGTGGATGGTCCGGCCAGCCTACGTCGTGGCGGGTGTCCCGCACATCGTCCGAATCCGGTGATGCGCCCTCGGATTTGAGGGCTCAGTCGTCTGGCCCCGCGGTGCCTGCGGCCTGAGGCAGAACCGCTAGCGCCCGCCGCTGCCGTTGGCCAGCACGACGGTCTTCTGCTCGGCGAATTCGTCGGCGCTGAGGACGCCGTGGTCGTGAAGGCTCGCGAGTCGCTCGAGCTGCTCGAGCGGCTCGCGAGCCGGCTCGGGACGGCGGCGGGCGGCCTGCACAGCGTGCAGGGCCCGGGTGGCGGCGCCGCGCGCCGAGCCCGGCTGCGCCTCGGGGAACTCGGTGGCGACCTGGCGGCGTAGGGCCGCCAGCGCGGCGAACGCGAGGACGATCATCAGCAGGACGGGGAGGGGCATGCGCGTGGCGGGGATCGGCGCCCAGGCGATCACGATCAGCAGCGCGACCGCGACCAGCGAGTTGGCGAGGGCGGGACGCTCGCGCAGGGTCGGAGCGGCGGCGCGGCGCAGCGCGACGGCCGGCCGGTAGGGCCCGGCCACCCACGCGGCCGCGACGGCGGGGATGCCGATCACGACCGTCGCCTGCGCGACATCGTGCAGGATCCGGGTGCCGATCGACCACGCGGCGTCGGCCGCGGGCCGGACCGCGGCCGTCGAGGTCAGCCGGTCGACGACGTAGCCGCCGGCGATGCTGCGCGCGACCAGGACGAACAGGCCGGCGGCGATGAGGTCCAGCCCGGCGACCAGCAGCGTCTCCCGCCGCCGGCCGCGCGCGAGGTAGATCGCGAGCGCGAGCATCGCGATGGCCAGAGCCGGGAGGACGGCCGCCAGGCCCTTGAGCCACGAGACGCCGTTCTTGATCGTTCCGACGTCGCTGCTCGACATGATCGTGATGTGCCCGGCGCCGGGCGGGATCTTGTCGCTGAGCGAGCGTGGCAGCCCGAGCCGGGCGACGAGGTCGACGACGAGCGAGCGGAGATCGAGGATGACCGCGTTGCCCTGGCTGGTCACGAGCTTGGAGTTGCCCTCGGCGATGTTGATGAACTGCTGCGCGGTGATCCGGTTGGCCTGCTTCCAGGCCTCCTGGATGCGTGGGCGTCCGAGGGCCGTGTAGGTGGTGCGCTGCGCGAGGTCGCGCAGGCCCGAGGTCGCCGGCCCGGCCAGCGGCTTGAGCCGCCGCGGCAGCGCCCGGGAGATCTCGCCGCTCACGTCGACGTTGGCGTACACCTCGTCGACGAGGTACCCCGAGACCTGGGTGCGGATCGCGCTGTTGTCGAGCATCGCCGAGCTGGTGTCGGCCCAGTTGTCGGCGTCAAGCACCTGCCGGTTGGCCCACACCGCGAAGATCGCGACGGCGGCCAGGACCGTCGCGCCGCAGAGCAGCGC
>JAWVGD010000110.1:0-8286 GCA_033855515.1 Baekduia sp. | reverse complement strand
GGCGGCCGGCCGCGTGCAGCTCGATCTCGGTGAGGACCGAGGCGGCGAGGGTGCGGAGCGTCTCGATCTGCTCGTCGGTCCAGCGCCGCGGGCGGTGGTCGATGACGCACAGCGTGCCCAGCGCCTGGCCGGCCGCCGTGATCAGCGGCACGCCCGCGTAGGCTACGACGCCCAGATCCGGGATCGCCAGGCTGTCGCAGTACAGCGGGTCGGTGCGGGCGTCCTCGATGACCAGCGGCTCGGCGCTGTCGAGGGCGTGCTGGCAGACCGAGTGCGTCAGCGGCGTCTCGCGCCTGGTGGCCCAGGGCTCGGGCAGGCCCAGCGCGCTCTTGAAGAACTGGCGGTCCTCGTCGACGAGCGCGACGAGCGCGACGGGCGCGTCGACCAGCCGGCGCGCCAGGCGGGTGAGCCGGTCGAACGCCTCCTCGGGCGGCGTGTCGAGCAAGCCGATGCGACGCAGCGCGGCCAGCCGCTCGGGCGCGCGGACGATCGCGGGTGGGGCCGCGTGCGCGGCCGCGGCGACGTCGCCGCGGCTCGCCAGGGCACCGGCGGCCAGCTCCTGGAGCGTGAGCGTCGCCGCGGCATCGCCGCGGCGCACGCTGAGCACGCCGAGGCGCATGATCGTCGCGTCGCGGACGAACTGGGCGGCGCTGATGCCCTGTTCGGCGGCCTCGGCCTCCAGCAGCTTCCAGAGGTCGTCGGCGAAGCGGACGGTGGTGGCTCGCATGGGCACGTCTGCACCCTATCCGATGTCGGATGTGGGACACATTCGGAACGCCTACGCGCCAATGGTCCGACCGACCGTCCGATCGACGGATGCGCGGTGTCGGATCGGGGCAGATGATGGATACGCGCCAGCTCGACAGGAATGGATCCCTCGCCGATGAACGTGCTTCTCACCCCGACCCTCCCCGCCGCCGATCTGGACGGCGACGCCGACGCGCTGGTCACGTCACCGGTCCACGCGCTGCGCGCCGGCGCCCCGAGCCGCCCGCGCGCCCGGGGCGCCGGCCCCGACGACGTCACGCTCATGCGCCGCCTGCGCAGCGGCGAGCTGCCCGCCTTCGAGGCGCTCTACGACCGCCACGCACCGGCGGCCTTCGCCCTGGCCAGCCGCATGCTGCGCGACAACGCGGCCGCCGAGGACGTCACCCAGGAGGCGTTCATCACGCTGTGGCGCAGCCGGCGGACGTACGCGCCCGAGCTGAGCGCGCCCCGCTCGTGGCTGCTGGCGATCACGCGCAACCGCGCCATCGACGCCCTGCGCCGTCGCCGCGACGTCCAGCCCCTCGGCGTCGAGCACGACGAGCGCGAGGCGCCTGAGCGCACCGACGAGGCCGTCTGGCGCCGCGCCGAGGCCGCCACCGTCCAGGCGGCGCTGCACACGCTGCCGGCCGCGCAGCGGCGCGTGCTCGAGCTCGCGTACTACGCCGAGCTGAGCCAGTCGGAGATCGCGTCTGCGCTGGACCTGCCGCTCGGGACCGTCAAGGGCCGGATGCGGTTGGCCCTCAAGAAGCTCGCCGAGCGCATCGACGCACCGGCGCCCGCGCTCGCATAGGCGGGAACGCTGGCCCAGAGGGCCAGTGTTCCCTTGCGGGTGTTCGCCCAGGGGGCGAAACCCGCGGCGAGGTAGGGACCCACGCTCCAACGGCGCCCCCGGGGTTTCTAGGCGGCGTAGCGGGTGCGGGCCCGGGCGCGCGCCTTCTCGGCCTCGACCTCGCGGTCCTTCGGCGGCGCGGTGGTCGACAGGCTCTCCAGCAGCTCGCGCGAGGCCTGGGCGATCGTCTCGACCGCGTGGTCGAAGGCCTCCTCGTTGGCGCGCGAGGGCTTGGCGAACCCGCTGATCTTGCGGACGTACTGCAGCGCGGCCGCGCGCACCTCGTCGTCGGAGGCGGGTGGCGCGAAGTTGTAGAGGGTGCGGATGTTGCGGCACATGAGGCAAAGCCTAGCCCCAGAACCCGGATTCAGGCCACACCTGCCTGCCGCAGCCAGGCCCACAGCCGCTCGGCTTCGACGACGTCGACGCCGAGCTTGGCGGCCTTGTCGGTCTTGGCCGCGCCGACGTTCGCGCCGGTCAGCAGGTAGGTCGTGCTCGAGCTCACCGAGGACGCCGCGGTGGCGCCGGCCTGCTCGACCAGGCGCGTCAGGTCCGGGCGGCTGATCTTCGCGCCGGTGACCCCGTGGGTGAACGCGCCGGTCACCACGACCGTCGCGCCCTTCAGCGGCGAGTCGCCCGCGGCGGCGACGTCCACGGGACGGTCCTCGTCCAGGACATCCAGATCCACGCCCAGCGTCCGGAGCTCGGCGACCTCGGCGGCGATGTCCTCGCGCGCGAAGAACGACACGAGCGACTCGGCGACCTTGGGGCCGATGTCGCGGATCGCAACCAGATCGTCGTAGGGCGCGGCCATCACGTCCTCCAGGCGCTCGTAGCCGGCCAGGCACAGGCGCTTGGCCGTGCCCTCCGACGCCATCGGGATCGCGAGGCCGATCAGCGCCCGGCGCAGGCCGAGGCCCTTGGAGCCCTCGATCGAGTCCACCATCTTGGCGGCCGAGACCTCGCCCATCCGCTCGTAGCCGACGAGCTGCTCGGTGGTCAGCTTGTAGAAGTCGCTGCGGCGCCGCAGCAGCCCGTCCTCGGCGAGCTTCTCGATCCACACGTCACCGACGCCCTCCATGTCGGCGGCCGCCCGCGACGCCCAGTGCATGAGGCGCCGCGTGACCTGGGCAGGGCACTGCAGGTTCAGGCACCAGCGCTCCTCGCCGGTCCCGCGGATCTCGAGCTCCGAGCCGCACGACGGGCAGTGGGTCGGTGCCACGATGACCTGCTCGGTCCCGTCGCGGTCCTCGACGATGGCGCGGCCCGCGAAGGGGATGACGTCGCCGCGCCGCACGACGGCGACCGTGTCGCCGATGCGCAGGTCACGCTCACGGATCAGGCGCGGGTTGTGCAAGGTGATGTTCTCGACCGTGACGCCGCCGACGAAGACCGGCGCGACGCGGGCGCGGGGCGGGACGCGGCCCACCTTGCCGACCGGCCACTCGACCGCCAGCAGCTTGGTCGTGCGCTCCTCGGGCGGGTACTTGAAGGCGATCGCGCCGCGCGGCTCGGCCGAGTTGAAGCCGGCGGCGTCGAAGGCGCCGGGATCGTCGAGGCGCACCACGGCGCCGTCGATGTCGTAGTCCAGGCCGTCGCGGCGCGCGCCGATCGCCTCGACCGCGGCGATCACCGCGTCGCCGTCGGCGCACACCGCCTGGGCGGCGGCGTCGATGCCCTCGGGCAGATCGACCGGCGTGCCGTCGCGATCGGCGCCGAAGGCGAAGAAGCGCAGCAGCCGGCCCGCCGCCGCGGCCGCCTCGGGGTCCTTCTGCATGAGCGTGCCCGCCGCGCCGTTGCGGGGGTTCGTCAGCGGCTTGTCGGGGTGCGCGTCGTTGTAGGCCTGCCAGGTCGAGCGCGCCATGACCGCCTCGCCGCGGACCTCGACGCGCCCCTGAGCAGCGATCTTGCGGGGCAGGCCGGGCAGGACGTGGCGGACCTTGTCGGTGACCAGCTCACCGATCTCGCCGGTGCCGCGCGTGGCGACGTAGTCGAGCTCGCCGTCCTCGTAGACGGCGCTGAGCGAGAGCCCGTCGAGCTTCTCGGACACCCGGAACGCCTGGCCGGGGAAGCGGTCGCAGAAGGCGCGGACCTGCTCCTCGGTCGTCGCCTTGGCCAGCGACAGCATCGGCCGGGCGTGGCGGATGGTCGGCCCGGCGAGGCGCGAGGGCGCGTTGACCTTGTCCAGCGGGCTGTCGGCCGGCTCCAGCTCCGGATGCTCGGCCAGGAGCGCGGCCAGCTCGTCCTTCATCGCGTCGAACTCCGCGTCGGGCAACGGCGAGTCGCCGGTCCCGTAGTACAGGTCGTTGAGCCGCTGGATCTCGCCGGTCAGCTCGTCGATGCGGCGCGGCACGTCACCGGGGTCCTTCGTCTTGCGCACGCTCCCCATCTTCACCGATGGGCCGGATGCGCCGTGGCCCCGACGTGCGCGTCATCGCCGGAGTGTGACGCAGCGGCGCGATCCGGCGGTCATCCGAGCGACGGCTACGCCCGCACCTCTCCGAGGCCGAGGTCGCGCCCGATGATCTCCTTCATGATCTCGTTCGAGCCGGCCCAGATCTTCGTCACGCGTGCGTCCATCCACGCGTGGGCGACCTCGTACTCCTCCATGTAGCCGTAGCCGCCGTGCAGCTGGACGCAGGCGTCGATGACGACGTTCTGCACCTCCGCGCTCCACCACTTGGCCTTGGCCGCATCGACGGCCGACAGCTGATGGGCGGCGTGCGCCTCGATGCAGCGGTCCACGAACGCCTGGGTCACGTCGACGCGCGTCTGCAGGTCGGCCACGAGGAACCGGCTGTTCTGGAACGTGCCCACCGGGCGCCCGAACGCCTTGCGGCTCTTGATGTACTCCAACGTCACGTTCAGGACGTGCGCCGCGTGCGCGAGGTTGGAGATCGAGGACCCCAGCCGCTCCTGGGCGAGGTGCTCCATCATGTGGTGGAACCCCCGATCGACCTCGCCGATGAGCTGGTCGTCGGTGACGCGGACGTTCTCGAAGAACAGCTCGGCCGTGTCGGCCTCGTGCTGGCCGACCTTGTGGAGCTTGCGCCCGCGCGTGAAGCCCTCCATGCCCTCCTCGACGGCGAAGAGCGAGATGCCGCGGCCCTTGGGATCGGTCGCGGTGCGGGCGGCGACGATGACGAGGCCGGCGTGCGCGCCGTTGGTGATGAACGTCTTGGAGCCGTTGATGACCCACTCGCCGGGATGGGCGGGATCGCGCTTGGCGTTCGTCTTGAGCCCCTGCAGGTCCGAGCCGGCCTCGGGCTCGGTCATGCCGATGGCCGTGATCATCTCGCCGGAGCAGAACCTCGGCAGCCAGCGCTCCTTCTGCTCCTCGCTCGTCAGCCGCGTCAGGTACGGCGCGCAGACGTCGGCGTGGATCGTGAACGACGAGGAGTAGGCCATCCCGGCACGCGAGAGCTCCTCGTTGAAGATCGCGTTGTAGCGGAAGTCGACGTCGCTGCCGCCGTACTGCTCGGGGATCGCGACACCGAGGAAGCCCATCTCGCCGGCGGTCTGCCAGAGCTCGGCGGGGATCCGGCGGGCCTCGCGGATCTCCTCGCGACGCGGCAGGATCTCGCGGTCCACGAAGGCGGCGGCGGACTCGCGGAACAGTCGGTGGTCGTCGTCGAAGAGCGTGCGGGGCAGCGACATGCGGCCGGACTATACCCACGGGTAAAGTGCAACGCGTGACCGGTGTGCGCCTCGCCAGCGACCAGCTCCTCGACGCCGCGCGGACCGTCTTCGCGCGCAGCGGCTTCGACGGTGCGCGCATGCAGGACGTCGCCGATGCGGCGGCGACGACGAAGCCGACGCTGTACGCCCGCTTCGGCTCCAAGCGCGAGCTCTACGAGGCCGCCGTCGCCCGCGACGCCGAAGCGTTGCTCGAGCACCTCTTCGAGGCCTACAACTCGGTCAGCGGCGCGCGCGCGTCCGACATGGTCCGCGCCGCGATGGACGCGTGGTTCCACTTCTTCGAGACGCGTCCCGAGGCCTACACCCTGCTCTTCTCCTCCGGCCGGGCCGAGCCGGCGACGGTCGCCGCCGACGAGGTGCTCGACGCGATCACCGACCGCCTCGCGCTCATGGTGCAGGACGTCCTCGCCCGCACGGCCCGCGGCCCGTCGCCCCGGGCGCGCCTGCTGGCCGCGATGCTCGTCGGCATCGCGCACCAGGGCACGGCCGCGGTGCGGCGCGAGCCGGGGGCCGGCGGGAACGCCGCGGCGCACCTGGCGACCGAGCTCGCGCTGGCCGCCGTGCGCGGCCTGCCGCGCGGCGCGCTGGGCGAGCCGGTCTGAGACGCCGCGCGGCGGCTACTCGGCCGGCGCGGGCAGCGGCGTCGCCTCGAGCTCGTCGGCCAGGTCGGCGACCGACTCGAGGACCCGCGACGCGCGGAAGGGGAAGCGCTCGGCCTCCTCGCGGCTCGTGACGCCGGTCAGGACCAGCACCGTCTCGAGCCCCGCCTCGAGCCCTGAGACGACGTCGGTGTCCATCCGGTCGCCGATCATCGCCGTCGTCTCGGAGTGCGCGTCGATCGCGTTGAGCGCGGAGCGCATCATCAGCGGGTTGGGCTTGCCGACGTAGTACGGCTCCACGTTGGTGGCCTTGCTGATGAGCGCGGCGACCGAGCCGGTGGCCGGCAGCGGGCCGTCCGGGCTCGGGCCGCTCGGGTCGGGGTTCGTCGCGATGAAGCGGGCGCCCGCCGCGATGAGGCGGATGGCCTGCGTGATGCGCTCGAACGAGTACGTGCGGGTCTCCCCCAGGATCACGTAGTCGGGGTTGCGCTCGGTCAACGTGTAGCCGGCCTGGTGCAGCGCCGTCGTGAGGCCGGCCTCGCCGATGACGTAGGCCGAGCCGGCGGGCCGCTGGGTCTCCAGGAACCGCGCGGTCGCCAGCGCGCTGGTCCAGATCGCCTCCTCCGGCACGTCCAGGCCACTGGCCGCCAGCCGGGCGGCCAGGTCCCGCTGGGTGTAGATGGAGTTGTTGGTCAGCACGAGGAACGGGATCGCGCGGTCGCGCAAGGCGTTCAGGAACCGGTCGGCGCCCGGGATCGCGCGCTCCTCGTGGACGAGCACGCCGTCCATGTCCATCAACCAGGACTTGATCTCGCGGCGGGTCATCAGACGCGGCCCAGGAAGGTCACGATCGCGTTCGAGCACGCCTCGGGCGCGTCGTCGTACACGAAGTGGCCGGAGCCCTCGACGACCACGAGCTCGGTGTCCGGCAGCTCGCGGGCGAAGCGATGGGCGCCGGCGAGCGGCGCAAACGGGTCGTCGGCCCCCCACAGCAGGAGCGTCGGCGCACCCACGGCGGCCAGGTCGTAGTCGCCGAGCTCGCCGAAATCGCCCGAGCGGTAGAGCTCGAGCTGGCCGCGGCGGCGCTCCTGCGACGCGTAGGCCTTGAAGTACTCGTCGATGCTGCGGTCGTCCATGTGATCAGACACGCCACGGAGCATGCCTGCGAACCCGTCGCGGTCAAGGCCGTCGACGAGCTGTTCCCCCTGTCCGGGTGTGCGCATCGCGTCGGCCAGCCCGTGCCACTTGCCGTCGGCGAAGAACCCGGTGTCGCTGATGACCATCGCCCGGACGAGCTCGGGGTGCTCGCAGGCCCAGCGCAGCCCGATCAGCCCGCCCCAGTCGTGGACGACGAGCACGACCTCGCCGAGGTCCTGCTCGCGATGGAACTCGTCGAGGGCGTCGACGTGCGTCTGCCAGCTGCCCGAGCCGGCGTAGGGCGAGTCGCCGTAGCCGGGAAGGTCGGGCGCCACGGCCTGCCAGCCCGCGTCGGCGACTGCTTCCAGCTGGTGGCGCCACATGTAGGACGACTCGGGGTAGCCGTGCAGGAGGAGCACGGTGCCCAGGGGCTCCTGGACAGGGACCGATTCGCGGTAGACCAGCGGCATGCGGGCCAGCCTACGGGAGGCGGTGCACCCCGTCAGTCGCCCCGTTCGAGGACGCGGTCAGGCCGGCGCCGGGGTAGGTTCTCCGAGGTGACCCGCGCGCTCAAGCTGGCCGGCCCGGTCTTCACGACCGCCGGCATCCTGCACTTCGTCAGGCCCAAGGTCTACGAGTCGATCATGCCGGACTACCTGCCGGCCCACCGTGGGCTGGTGTACGCCAGCGGTGTGGCCGAGGCGGCCGGCGGGCTCGGCCTCCTGCATCCGTCGCCGGTGGTCCGCCGCCGGGCGGGCTGGTGGCTGGTCGCCACGCTGATCGCCGTCTTTCCCGCCAACCTGCACATGGCGCTGAACCCGGGCACGTACCCCAAGATCCCGCCGCCGGCCCTGTGGGCACGCCTGCCGCTGCAGCTCGTGTTCGCGCGGTGGGTCCTGGCGGCGGCCCAGCGCGGCGCGTGAAGGGTCGCGTCCTCGGGGCGATGCGGGCGGCGCTGCGCGCCCGCGGCCTGGAGATCCATCGCACGGGCGGCACCGGCGGCGGTCCGCGCCGCACGCTGCCGGAGGTGCTGGCGCACCTCAAGGGCCTCGGCGTGGCGCCCGGCACGATCGTCGACGTCGGCGTCGCCCACGGCACGCCGGAGCTGTACGACGCGCTCCCGGGCGTCCCGCTGCTGCTCGTCGAGCCGCTCGCCGAGCACGAGGACGACCTGCGCCGGATCGTCGCGTCGCGACCGGGGTCCCACTACGCGCTGGCCGCGGGCGGCCCGGAGCCCGGTGAGCTCGAGATCGC
>JAWVGD010000109.1:0-3395 GCA_033855515.1 Baekduia sp. | reverse complement strand
TCCTCGTACATGCCGATCGTCACCGTCGCGGGGTGCAGGCGCAGGTAGTCGCCGGCCGCCGGGCCGCCGATGCCCGAGCGCAGCAGCAGCGCCGGCGTGTCGAGCGCGCCGGCGGCGACCACGACCTGCGGCGCCCGGACGACCACCCGCGACGTCACGCCCGAAGCGTCGACGTAGGTGCCCTCGACGCCCGCGGCGCGGCCGTGCTCGACGAGCACGCGATCGACGTGGCACTGCACGACGAAGCGCGCGCCGGCGTCGGCGGCGTCCTGCAGGTAGGTCTTCAGCGTCCCGAGCTTGGCGCCGGTCACGTCGCCGAAGCCCATCAGCCCGGCCAGGTCGGCGTCGTACTTCTCCGGGTCCGCGTTGCGCGTGATCACGCGCGCGTCGATCCCGAGCTTCTGCGCGGCGTCGTAGATGCGCTGGTTGGGCCCGTTGGCGTCCGAGCACTGGTCGGTCACGCCGATGCGCGCGCTGACCTCGTCGAGGTGGCGGTCGAACTCGGCGCCGGCCAGGCCCTCGAGGCCGTGATCGCGCTCCCATTCCTCGCGCACCCAGTCATAGGTACGCAGGCAGTTGGTCCAGTTGACCGTCGAGCCGCCACCCAGGTTGGCGCCGGTCATCAGCGCGACCGACCCGTCGACGGTCTGCGCGATCCCGCCCGCCCGGTAGAGGTTCTGGTAGGCCCACATCTCCAACTGGTTGAAGTCGGCCTCGTTGTAGTAGCCGCCCGCCTCGAGGACGACGACGTCCTTGCCCGCCGCCGCGAGCCGGCCGGCGATCACGCCGCCGCCCGACCCGGAGCCGACGACGACGGCGTCGGCGGTCAGCTCCAGCGTCCCGTCCTCGGGGCGCGTGATCGGGATGGTCTTGGGCGCCTCGGCCGCCGGCGGGGGCGTCGCCCGCGGGCCCGGGTAGCCGATCGCGTCCCAATTGGGGTTGCGGCCGGTGGCCGGGTCCGGCAGGGCGTAGAACAGCAGGAATGTCAGCCCGCGCATGCCGCTGAGGCCCGCCAGCGCCGCCGGGTCGGAATCCATGAAGCCGTGGACGATGGCCTCGCGAACATCCTGGGGCGCGTCGTCGAAGTCCTGCTCGCGCAGGGCGTCGAGCAGCTGGCGCAAGCCCTCGAGCTGCTCCTCGGGCACGGCCCCGGAGGAGAGCTGCTGCGCGATGGCCTGGTCGACCCCGAGGTCGGAGGCCTTGCGGGCCCAGAAGCCGGTGGGGTCGTCGGCGACCGCGACCTCCGGCGCGAAGGTGTCGACGAGCCGGCGCAGGGTGGCCTGCTGCAGCTCGGAGAGGACGACGGCGACAGGAGTTGACACGGTGTCAGCCTACCTCCCGCGGTCAAGCCCGGGGATGGTACGGTGACGCCCCCGTCACCTTTGCCCGGAGGTCTCTCCCGATGGCCAAGCAGCACCGCATCCTCACCGGCCAGGTCGCCGCCATCACCGGCGCCGCCCGCGGCATCGGCCGCGCCACGGCGCAGGCGTTCCTGCGTGAGGGCATGAAGGTGGCGATCGGCGACCTCGACTACGCCACCGCCCAGGACACCGCCGCAGAGCTCGGTCACGGGACGATCGCGCTGCCGCTGAACGTCACCGAGCGCACCTCGGTCAAGGAGTTCCTGGACGACGTCGAGGAGCAGCTCGGCGCGATCGACGTCCTGGTCAACAACGCCGGGATCATGCAGGTCGGTCACCGCATCTGGGAGGAGGACGACGCCACCACCCAGCGCATGATCGACATCAACGTCAACGGCGTGATGTTCGGCGTCAAGGAGATCGTGCCGCGCATGCTGGCCCGCGGGCACGGCCACGTCGTGAACATCGCCTCGACCGCCGGCAAGGGCGGCTTCCCGGGCGGCGGCACCTACTGCGGGACCAAGCACTACGTCGTGGGCCTGAGCGAGGCGCTGCGCGCCGAGCTGCGCGACACCGGCATCGACGTCTCCTGCGTCATGCCCGTGGTCGTCAACACCGAGCTGGCCTCGGGCCTCCAAGAGACGCGCGGCGTCAAGCAGATCGAGCCCGAGGACGTCGCTGCCGAGATCGTCAGCGCCCTGCAGGAGGCGCGCTTCGACGTGTTCGTCCCGCGCTCGGTGGCGGGCATCACCAAGGTCATGAACCTGCTCCCGCGTGGTGGCCGCGAGGCGCTGAGCCGCGCGCTGAAGGCCGACCAGGTGCTGGCGCACGTCGACTCCGGTCAGCGTGCCGCCTACGAGCTGCGGGCGGCGAACTCGGATCCCGGGCTGGACGCCGGCGAGCAGGCCAAGCTGCTCACCCCCTGAGCCGCGCGGCGCCGGAGCGCGTCCGGTGGAGGCGGCGATCGCCTCACCGGGCGTTCGCGTGGTCTGGCGCCTCATGAACGGGGCGTGCGGGTGGGTAGGTTGTCCTGCATGGAAGCCGCCACCTCCTCCACGTCGATCGACCAGCTGAGCGTCGACACGATCCGCACGCTGTCGATGGACGCCGTCCAGAAGGCCAACAGCGGCCACCCCGGGCTGCCGATGGGCATGGCTCCTGCCGCGTACGTCCTGTACGCGAAGGTCATGCGCCACAACCCGAAGGACCCGGACTGGCCCGACCGCGACCGCTTCGTCCTCAGCGCCGGCCACGGCTCGGTGCTGCTCTACAGCGTCCTGCACCTCTCGGGCTACGACCTGCCCCTCGACGAGCTGAAGAAGTTCCGCCAGTGGGGCTCGCTGACGCCCGGCCACCCCGAGCGCGACCGCGTCCACGTGACGCCCGGCGTCGAGGTCACGACCGGCCCGCTGGGCCAGGGCTTCGCCAACGGCGTCGGCATGGCGATGGCCGAGCGCTTCCTGCGCGAGAAGTACGGCAAGGAGGTGATGGACCACTTCACCTACGCCATCGTCTCCGACGGCGACATGATGGAGGGCATCGCCTCCGAGGCCGCGTCGATCGCCGGGCAGTACGGCCTCGGCCGGCTCGTCTACCTGTACGACGACAACTCGATCTCGCTCGACGGCCCGACGTCGCTGAGCTTCAACACCGAGGACGTCGGCAAGCGCTTCGAGGCCTACGGCTGGCACGTCCTGGAGGTCCACGACGCCAACGACCTCGTCGCGCTCGAGGCCGCCATCACCGAGGGCCGGCGCGAGACCGACAAGCCGACGCTCGTCCGCGTCAAGTCGATCATCGGGTACCCGTCGCCCAACAAGCAGGGCACGAGCAAGGCGCACGGCGCGGCGCTGGGCGAGGACGAGGTCCGGGCCACCAAGGAGGTCATGGGCTGGGATCCCGACGAGCACTTCCTCGTGCCCGAGGGCGTCTACGAGGAGTTCGGCCGGGCCGCCGAGCGCGGCGCCGCCGCGCAGGCCGAGTGGCAGACGCGCGTCGACGAGTGGAAGGCCGGTTCCGGCGACGCCGCCAAGG
>JAWVGD010000108.1:0-10622 GCA_033855515.1 Baekduia sp. | reverse complement strand
CGGGCAGCAGCGAGCAGTTGACGGTCGAGGACGTCGCGCTCGCGCACTGGCCGCTGATCCGCAGCACGGCCTGGCCGAAGCCCTGCCCCAGGATGCCGCCGTCGGCCTGCGCCCACAGGCCCTGGGCAAGCTGGTAGCTGCCGCCTTGGGCCCGGTTCAGCAGCGCTGGGTCGAACGGATGCTGCCACGCGTCGACGCGATCGGAGATGTGGCCGATGTGGCCGGCGACGAAGTAGGCGCCCAGGCCGAACACCGCCACGCCCACGACGACGAACGACAGGCGGTCGGTCGCGACGTAGATCATCGCCAGGAACGCGCCGAAGAACATCACCGACGACCCGATGTCGCGAATGAAGAACAGCAGCAGCATCGACGAGCCCCAGATGACGAGCATCGGGCCGAAGTGCTTCAGCGGCGGGATCGTCACGCCGAGGACCCGGCTTCCGGCGGTCACCAGCAGCTGGCGCGTGTCGCGCAGGTAGCTCGCCAGGAAGACGACGATCGCGATCTTCGCGAACTCCGCCGGCTGCACGCTGAGCGAGCCGACCTGGATCGACAGGTACGCGCCGTTGACCGGCGAGAACGCGCGCGGCAGGATCAGCAGCAGGATGCCGCCGATGGCGATCAGGTAGCGGTAGCGCTCGAGCACGCGGTAGTCGCGCAGGAGCACGATCGTCGCGGTGAAGAGGCCCAGCCCGATGACGAACCACTGCGCCTGCAGGCGCGCCAGCCCGTCGTCGATCCGGTAGATCTCGACGAGGCCGAAGCTCGCCAGCAGAGCCGCCAGCGGGAAGAGGTACGGGTCGGCGTTCTTCAGCGTCAGCCGCACGACGAGGTGCCCGGCGACGCAGATCCCCAGGAAGACCGCTCCGTAGGTCAGCGATGCGTTGGAGATCTGGTTCTTGCCGCTCAGGCCGCCGAGCAGGTCGTTGCGGGAGAGGAAGACGGCGGCGAACCCGGCCGACACCAGCAGCGCCGCCGGGATCAGCGCGAACAGCTCGCGATTGCGGGCGCTCACGGCTAGGACTGCCCGGCGAGCTCGCCGCGCTCGAGCTGGCGCACGAGGTCCACGGCATCGGCGTTGGAGCGCAGCTTGTGCTCGGTCACGGTCGTGCGGACGCGCGGCGGGAGCGTCTGGGCGGGAACGCCCGTGATGAACTCCTGCGAGTACAGCTTCAGGCCGGCGACGTCGTAGGGCAGTCCCGAGTAGAGCGTCACGAACCCTTGGTTGTTCGTGGCCACGAAGTACGCGCTGCGGCTGGCGATCCAGGCGCCCGAGCCGACGAGGATCAGCACCACGGCCAGCACCGAGAGGACCTTCAGCGCGCCGACCCAGCGGCGGCGCCGGCGCCGGCGGCCGGCCGGGACGGTGCCGCTCTGCGAGGTGTCGCGCGGCGGGCGCGGCGCCCGGGGCGCGATGGTCGGCGGCTCGGCGGTGGCGGTCGCGCGCGGCGCCGGTGGGGGCGCCGCGCCCGGGGTGGCGCCCTCGCTGGTCGCGGCGGCCCGGCGGATCTCGGCGGTGGTCGGCGCCGCGGCGCCCGCGATCGTGTGCTGGGAGAGCACGCCGCCGTCGCCCGGCGTCACCTCTTCGACGCGGAACAGCACGACGGTGATGTTGTCGCGGCCGCCGGCCTCGTTGGCCGCGACGATCAGCCGCTGGGCGGCGGTGCTCAGGTCCGGCGCGGAGCGCACGATCTCGGCGACCTTCGCGTCCGGGACCATCCCGGTCAGGCCGTCGGAGCACAGGACGAAGACGTCGCCGTCGCGCACGGGCCAGGTGTGGTGGTCGACGACCACGTCGCCCTCGATGCCCAGCGCCCGCGTGATGATCGAGCGCTGCGGGTGGTCCTCGGCCTCCTCGGCGCTGATCTGCCCGCGCCGGACCAGCTCGCCGACGAGCGAGTGGTCGTCGGTCAGCTGCTCGAGCTCGCCGTCGCGCAGGACGTAGAGCCGGCTGTCGCCGACGTGGGCGATCGCCAGGTCGTGCTCGCCGACGTAGGCGGCGGTGAGCGTCGTGCCCATGCCGGCCAGCGCGTCGTCGGACTGCGCACGGTCGTGGATCGTCACGTTGGCCTCGGCGACGAGCCGCGCGAGGCGCTCCTCGTTGGAGCCCGGGCCGTCGGGCAGCCCGTCGGTGAAGCTCGCCACCGCGGTCTGCGAGGCGACCTCGCCGGCCTGCGCGCCGCCCATGCCGTCGGCGAGGACGAACAGCGGCGAGCTGACCCAGAAGCTGTCCTCGTTGGCGGACCGCTGGCGGCCCGTGTCGGTGCGCGAGGCGTGGTCGGCGACGCGCAGCATCAGCGGTCCATGTAGGTGAACTCGCTGTCGCCGATGCGCACGCGATCGCCCGGGTGCAACGGCTGGGGACCGCTCAGGAGCTCTTCGTTGAGGTATGTGCCGTTCGTCGAGCCCAGGTCCTCGAGGACGATCGCCGCGCCCTGGCGCACGAGGCGGGCGTGCCTGGAGGAGGCGAACGGATCCTCCAGGCGGATCTCCGCCTGGTCGCCGCGGCCCATGATCGCGCCGTCGCCCACCTCGTACTCCATGCCCGGGACGTGCCCGGGTGCGCGCTCGACGACGAGCCGCGGGTCGGCGTCGCCCTCGGGCATCCGGCCCTGGGCCGACTGGATGCCGGTCGCGTCCGACGGGGGCGGCGCCGCGTAGCCGGGCGCGGCGCTGGTGGCCGACGTGCGCCGCAGGTCCTTCAGCGCGTTGCGCGAGATCCACAGCAGGAAGAGGTACAGGACGGCGAGGAAGCCGAACTTGAGCGCGACGGAGACCGGATCGACCATGGGCTACTCCACCTCGAAGCGGACGTCGACGGTGCCGAGCTCCACCCGGTCGCCGCTCTCCAGCGGGTGCGGGCCGTCCACGGCGCGGCCGTTGACGCGCACGCCGTTGGTGGACCCGAGATCCTGGATGAGCCAGTTCTGGCCGCTGGGGGAGATCTCGGCGTGGCGTCGGGACACGTTTGAGTCGTCGAGGACGATGTCGCATTCGCGGCTGCGACCGATGGTCGCCCCGCCGGGCGCGACGACCAGGCGCTTGCCGCCGGCGACCACGATCGCACGACGCCGCGCGGAACCGGCACCGGAGCCGACCTCGTGCAGCGCCGACTGATGCCGGTCGCTCGTCGAGTACACCATGGTGTGGCCCATGTCGGCGGGCCGGGCCTCGTGCGCGTCCCGGGCCACCGCCGCGCCGGCGTGCGCGGCGCCGGGCTCGGCGGCCTGCACGAGCCGCGCCTGGATGCCGAACTCGCCGAGCGCGAGGCGCTCGTCGGTGCGGAACTCGATCTGCGGGCGGCTCACGAGGGCCAGGCGCTCGCGGCGGGCGTGCTCGAGCAGGTAGGCGCCGAGCTCGTCGATGACGGACTGCTCGACGCCCTCGTAGCGCTCGCGGTCCTGCGGCGAGAGCCAGACCACGTATTCGTTGGGCACGTAGGTCCGCGACACCGAGACCGTGCGGTGCTCGTCCATCTCCTTGGCGAGCTTGCGCGCCAGCTCGACGGGCCGGACCTCCGACTTGAAGACACGGCCGAACGTCCCCTCGACGAGGCCGGCGATCTTCTCTTCGAGGCTGCGGAGGACGCTCATGCCGTGGGGAGACCACTTCCCCGCAAGGGGAACCGCCCACACGTCATGCGGGGCGCGGGTCCATGCTACGCAAGCTCAACGCGGTTGGGGCGCTGCTGGTGACGGCCGCAGCACGATGGCGGCGACGCCCGCGAGGATCGCGGCGAGCACCAGCCCGCGCGGCGCGGCGCCCGTGGCAGCCTGCGTCGCGGCTGCCAGCCCCGCGCTCCAGACGGTCGCCGCGACGACGTCGAGCGCCAGCAGGCGCCCGCGGACGAGGTGGGGCAGCGCCAGCGCGGCGACCGCCCAGACCGCCGCCGCGGCGATGGCCGGCGCCGTGGCGACCGCAGTGATGGCCCCCCAGCCGCCGTCGCCGGCGCCCGCGGGCGCGCCCAGGAAGAGGTGGCGATGCAGCACCGGCTCGGCCAGCAGCAGCCACCACGCGCCCAGCGCGCCGGCGGCGGCGCGAGCCACCGGGCGCCCGGCGCGGCCCGCCAGCGCCGGGTAGGCGCCCGCCAGGCCCACGAGGCCCAGCAGCGGGGCGACGGCCGGCAGCGACCAGGACGGTGACGGAGCGCGGCGGAGCAGCAAGGGGACCGGCGCGGCGGCGGCCACGAGGACCGCTGCGCGGCCCGGCTCGGGCCCGGCGAGCCAGACGGCGGCCGCGGCGGCGAGCGCCATCCATGCCAGTCGCGGGAGCGCGAGGATCGCGACGGCGGCGCCGAGGGCGCCGGTCAGCGGCGCCACGGGCGGGGCGGGGCCGCCCCACCGCAGCGCGGCTCCGGTGAGGCCCGCGGCCAGCGCCGCGGCCAGCGCACGCTCGAGCAGGCTCGTCCGCGTCGGCGGCGCGACGGGCGCCAGCGGCTCCAGCGTCCCGCCGGCGATCGTCCCGGGCTCGTCCGCGACGGCCTCCAGGGCCGCGACGAGCGCGGCGCGGAGGCCGGCGATCGTCCCGCGCTCCTGGGGCCGCGGCCAGACGGCGAGGTCCACGGCCTCGCAGAGCGCGAGCGGCAGGTCGCGGCGCAGCCGGCCCAGCGGCGGCAGGCGCTGGCCGACGCGGCGCGCCGTGGCGCCGGCCCCGCGCGCCCGGACCGGGTTGACGCCGGAGAGCCCCTCGTAGACGCAGAGCCCGAGTGCGTAGAGGTCGGCCTCGGCGCCGACGTCGGCGCCCTCGGCCTGCTCAGGCGCCATGTAGGCCAGCGTGCCGACCACGTCGCCCGTCCGCGTCAGCGCGTCGTCGCCGGCGATCCGCGCCACCCCGAAGTCGGTGAGCTTGGCGGGCGCGCCTCCGTCGCCCACCGCGTCGGGCACGAGGATGTTCAGCGGCTTGACGTCGCGGTGGATGATGCCGCGCTTGTGGGCGTGCGCCAGCGCGTCGCACAGCGCCACGCCGATGTCGACGACGTCGCGGTCCGACAGCGCGCCCTCCTCCAGCAGCCGCGCGAACGTCGCACCCCGCACGAGCTCGGAGACGAGGTAGACGTTCTCCTCGTCGGAGCCGGCCTCGTGGAGCGCCACGATCGCCGGGTGCTGCAGCCGCGCGGCGGCCACGCCCTCGCGCTGCGCGCGCTTGGCCGTCGCCGCGTCAGGCGCCGGGATGCGCTTGACGGCAACGGTCCGGTCGAGCTTCAGGTCGTGGGCGAGCCAGACCACGCCGAAGCCGCCGCCGCCCAGCCGGCGCATGAGGCGATAGCGGTCCATCACGACCTCCGAGCCGCCGCCCGTGGCCGTCGTCGTCGGGTGCTCGACGGTCTCCACCGGCTCCGGGCTTCCGCGCGGGGGGAAGGGGACCTGCGCGCGACGGCGAACTTGCACGGGGCGCGTCCCGCCCGACCCGCCGGTCATACTGGCCAATTCGCCCCGCCAGGAGCGCGGACGTACGTGTCTTTCTTCGACGACGAGCCCGACGAGCCCACTCGAGTGACCCGCCCCGCGCGGCCGCGCCGCGCGGCCGGTGGGGTCGGCGGCGTGCACGTGCCACCGCCCGATGTGGCGCGACGGCGCCAGTTCGTCCTGTTCGGCGGCCTCGCCATCGTGGCGCTCCTGCTCCTGTTGACGGTGCGCAGCTGCGCGGGAACGCGCCATAAGAACGCGCTGAAGGACTATAACCGCGAGGTCTCGTCGATCGGGCGGAGCTCCGACGCCGAGGTCTCCCGGCGGCTCTTCAGCGTCCTGAGCGGCGGCGGCCAGAGCTCCGACGTGACGGTCGCCGTGCAGGAGGTCCGCCTCAGCGCCGAGCAGCTGGCCAAGCGCGCCCGCGCGCTCAATCCGTCCAACGAGGTCAAGCCGGCCCAGCACGACCTCGAGCTGGCGCTGAACTTCCGCGCCACAGGGGTGGAGAAGATCGCGGCGGCGCTGCCCAAGGCGTTGAGCAACCAGCCGTCCGCGGCATCGGCGATCCGCCGCATCGCGGGGGAGATGCAGTTGTTCCTGGCCTCCGACGTGATCTGGTCGCAGCGGGTCGCGCCACTGATCACCCAGGCGCTGCGCGACAACGGCATCAACGACGACGTCGTGACGTCGAAGTCCCTGCCGTCGCCCGGCTGGCTGGACGCCAATCAGGTCGGGAACAAGATCAACCCGGGCGCCGGCGCCGGCGGCTCGACCGTCACCGGCGCGGTCAAGCCCGGCACCCACGGCCACGGCGTCATCAGCGTCAAGGCCGCCGGGGTGGCGCTCACGCCGGGGGGCGTGGTCAACCACGTCCCGGCCAGCGCGCCGCTGCCCGTCGACGTGACCTACGCCAACCAGGGCCAGAACGACGAGTCCAACGTCCTCATCACGGTCAAGATCACCGGCGGCCCGAAGCCCATCACCGCGACCAAGCGCCTGATCCAGACCAAGGCCGGCAGCCAGGGCACCGTGACGGTCTCGGTCCCGCGCGTGCCGCCCAAGTCCTCGGCGACCACGATGACCGTCACGGTCAAGCCGGTCCCGGGCGAGAAGAAGACCGACAACAACGCCCAGACCTACACGGTCCTCTTCACCTAGGAGCGTTGGTCCCTACCCCGCCGTGGGTTTCGCCCCCTGGGCGAACACCCGCATGGGAACCTGGCCCTCTGGGCCAGTGTTCCCCCTAGGGCCGTTCCGGGCGCCGGGCCTAGTAGCGTCGAGGGCGTGGATAGCTCGACCGCGGGGATCGTCGCGCTCGCCGGTTGCACTGTCGCGCTCGCCGCGCTGACCGTCGCCACCGTCGCCCTCGTACGGCTGCGCCGGCTGCGCGCCGACCAGCGCGTGCTGCTCGGCGAGGGTCCCGCCGACGATCTGGTCGCCCATGCCGCGCGCATCGAGCAGGAGTTCCGCTCGCTGCACGCCTACGTCGGAGACGTCGCGGCCCGGCTCGACGGCCGGCTGGGGACGGTCGAGGACCGCATCGACGGCGCCATCGCCTACCGCGGCCTGGTGCGGTTCGACGCCTACAACGAGATGTCCGGGCAGCAGTCGGTCGCGATCGCGCTGCTCGACGCCGGGCAGTCGGGGCTCGTGCTGTCGAGCATCCACCACCGCGACCAGGCGCGGCTGTACGTCAAGCACATGCTGCACGGTGAGCCCGAGTACCCGCTCTCACCCGAAGAGGTCGAGGCGATCCGCGTCGCGCTGGCCGGCGAGCCGCCGCCCGAGCCGCCGCGGCTGCCATGAGGCTCGGGTACTTCGGTCCGGCGGGCACCTTCACGCACGCCGCCGTGCTGGCCTCGGCGCGCAGCGCCGGCGTCGCGGCGGCCGACATGGTCCCGTTCGCCACCGAGCGCGAGACGATCCTGGCGGCGCGGTCGGGCGCCGTGGGGGCCGCGCTCGTTCCGATCGAGAACTCGCTGGAGGGGGGCGTCAACGCGACGCTCGACACACTCGCCCTCGATGCGGCTGCCGAGGGGGTGCGCATCGTGGGGGAGGAGGTGCTGCCGATCTCCCATGCGCTGATCGCGCGTCCCGGCGTGGCGCTCGAGGCCGTGGAGGCCATCGTCTCCCACCCGCAGGCGCTCGGCCAGTGCCGGCGCTTCCTGGCCGACGTGCTGCCGGGCCGGCGGGTCGTCGCCGCGACGTCGACGGCCGAGGCCGTGCGCACCGTGGGTGAGTCGGCCGAGCCGTGGGCGGCGATCGGGACCGCGGCGGCGGCGGCGCTCTACGGGTCCGCCGTGCTCCGCGAGGGCATCGAGGACGAGCACGGAAACGAGACACGCTTCCTGTGGGTCAGCGCCGCCGGCGACGGCGAGGGCCCGTGGGGCGACGTGGCGGGCGACGCGTCCTGGAAGACGTCCATCGTGTTCCACGGCGCGGGCGACGCGACGCCCGGCTGGCTGGCGACGTGCCTGGGCGAGCTCGCGTCGCGCTCGATCAACCTGACGCGCATCGAGTCGCGGCCGCTCAAGCGGCAGTTGGGGCACTACCTGTTCCTGGCCGACCTCCAGGGCCGCGCCGGCGAGGAGCCGGTGGACGCCGCGGTGGACGGCCTGCGCACGCACTGCGAGGTCGTGCGCGTGCTGGGCACGTATCCCGCCGCGTCCTGACGGACTCGAACCCGCCCGTTTCTGCGGCTCCGGCTGCTACCTTTCCGAGCGGAGTCACGGTCCCATGACCCAGCTCACGCCACCACACCCGATGGGGTTCACGTCGCCCGACGAGCACCGGCGACGTGGACGTGATGGTGGCCGGGTGCTCGTGCTGAACGCGTCGTACGAGCCGATCAACGTCTGCACCGTGCGCCGCGCCGTGGTGCTCCTGCTGAAGGCCAAGGCCGAGGTCGTCGACCACGCGACGTGGGAGCTGCGCTCCGAGCGCGCGACGATGTCGCGGCCCGTCGTCATCCGGCTGATGACCTACGTGCTGGTGCCGCGCGACACTCACCGGCGCAAGATCACGCGTCGCGCCGTCTTCGCCCGCGACAACTGGACCTGTCAGTACTGCGGGTCGCGGTCCAACCTGACCGTCGACCACGTCATCCCGCGCTCCAAGGGCGGCGGCTCGACGTGGGACAACATCGTCGCCTCCTGCGCGCCGTGCAACCGCCGCAAGGCCGACCACCTTCCCGAGAAGGCCGGCATGCACCCGCGCTGCACGCCGACGATGCCTCAGCCGCACGTGTTCATCCACGTGGCGACGCCGACGATCCCGGCGGCCTGGCGGCAGTGGCTCCCTGAAGCGGCGTAGCGCGCCCGCACCCTTTACGCCCGCACGCCTTAACGACGAAGGACCCCGTCGATGGACGGGGCCCTTCGTGCACCACTGGACTGGACGGCCCGTTCTGCAACTGGTCTGGGCGGCCGGAGGGACGACTTCCGGCATCGCAGATCGGGGGTGGCCCGGCGTGGATTCGCTGGATCGTTACTCCAGCCCGACCGATCTAGCGGCCGGCCACCTCCAGGGTCCCGCAAGTACTATGACTAGATATTCGGACCACCTCCTTTCTCTGGTAGGAGGCAATGTAGCAGCCCGGAACGACGACTCAGCCGGTGTTCTGCTACGGACGGTCGCCGAGCGGACGGAGCGGCTGCGGGCGGGCGCCACGAGGCGCCCACCCGCGCCCGGCTACTCCTCTTCGACGTCTGCGTCCTCTGCGGTCGCGCCGTCGGGGCCGGCGGCCTCGGGGCCGATCTCGTCGTCGGCGTCCGGGTCGACCGGCGTGTCGCCGACGGGGGTGCCGACGGCGCCTGAGCCGTCGAGCACGACCTCCTCGCCGGAGACGTCCAGCGTGGTCTCGCCGCTCTCGTCCTCGGACTCCACGATGAGCGCCACGGCGCTGACCTGGTCGCCCTCACGCGGGTTCATCACCCGCACGCCCGTCGCCGAGCGGCCCTGCTGCGAGATGCCCTTGACCCCGGTGCGCTGGATCATCCCGTTCTGCGAGATGAAGACCAGCTCCTGGTGGGGCCGGACGACGAGCGCGCCGGCGAGACCGCCCTTGGTCTCGGTCAGCTTGATCGTCAGCACGCCCTTGGCGCCACGGGACGTCTTGCGGTACTCGTCGATCCGCGTCCGCTTGCCGTAGCCGGCTTCGGTGACCACGAGCAGGTCCATGTCGTCGCGGGCGACGTCCATGGCAATGACCTCGCCGTCGCCGATGTCCATCCCGCGGACGCCGCCGGTGTCGCGCCCCATCGGCCGCGCCTGCGCCTCCTCGAAGCGCACGGCGAGCCCGGCCTTGGACACCATCATGATCTCGTCCTCGGCGTCGACGCGGCGGACCGCGATCAGCTCGTCGTCGTCGCGGATCTTGATGGCGATGATGCCGTCGGCCTTGATCGGCGTGTTGTAGGCCTGGAACTCGGTCTTCTTGACGATGCCCTTGCGCGTCGCGAACACGAGGAACGGCGACTCGGAGAAGTCGCGCGTCGAGAGCACCGACTGCACGCGCTCGTTCTCGCGCAGCGGCAGGATGTTCACCAGCGCGCGACCCTTGGACGTCCGGGCGCCCTCGGGCAGCTCGTAGACCTTGGAGCGATAGACCTTGCCGCGGTTGGAGAAGAACAGCAGGAAGTCGTGGGTCGAGCACACGAAGAGGTGCTCGATGTAGTCGCCTTCCTTCATGTCCATCCCGGTGATGCCGACCCCGCCGCGCGCCTGCTGGCGGTACGTCGTCAGCGGAACGCGCTTGATGTACCCCGACTTCGTGATGGTGATGACCATCTGCTGGTCGGCGATGAGGTCCTCGATGTCGAGCTCGTCCTCCGACGGGGCGATCTCGGTGCGGCGCGGCTCGGAGAAGCGCTCGGAGATCTCCACGAGCTCCTCCTTGATCAGCGCGCGCACGTTGGCCTCGTCGCCGAGCAGCTCGCGCAGCTCCCGGATGCGCTCGGTGACGTCGGCGTGCTCCTGCTTGATCGCGTCGCTCTCCAGCGCGGTCAGCTGCGACAGGCGCAGGTCGAGGATCGCCGACGCCTGGATCTGCGACAGCTTGAAGCTGTCGACGAGCTGCTCGCGGGCGGTCTCGCGGTTCGACGACCGGCGGATGACCTCGATGACGGCGTCGAGGTTGTCGAGCGCGATGAGCAGGCCCTCGAGCACGTGGGCCCGGGCCTCCTTCTGCGACAGCTCGAACTTCGCGCGGCGCAC
>JAWVGD010000107.1:0-5372 GCA_033855515.1 Baekduia sp. | reverse complement strand
GCCCGGGCGACGTCGCCGAGGATCGCCTCGGCGCGCTCCAGCAGCTCGGCGCCCGCCGGCGTGAGCTCGACCGGCGGCTGGCCGCCGGTCCGGCGCAGCAGCTCCAGGCCCAGCTCGGCCTCGAGGCGCCGCACCTGCTGAGAGACCGCCGACTGCGTGACGTAGAGCGACTCGGCGGCGCGACGGAAGTGGCGGTGGCGCGCGACGGCGGCGAAGTACTCGAGCTGTCGCAGGTCCATTGCGGTGCATTCTGACCGCGCGGCCGTACGATCGCCGCGCGGCGGCGGCTAGCGTGAAGCGCCTATGGACGCCGCCGATGTCGCCCTCCTCGAAGGGCTGGTCCACGAGGTGCTGACCGAGCAGTGCGGCGCCGAGTTCGCCGACACGGTGCAGTGGCTGCACGCCACCGCCGCCCGCGTCCGCCAGGGCGACGCAAGCGCCGCCGGCCAGCTGTTCGACCGCCTCCACGAGTTGCCCGAGGACGGCCTGGAGCCGATCATCCGCGCGTGCTCGCTGCAGCTGCAGCTCGCCAACATCGCCGAGGAGCGCGAGCGGCTGCGCCGCCGGCGCGGCTACGACGTCGAAGGCGCGCGCCAGCGCGAGTCGCTGGCCGAGGCGGCGCATCTGCTGGCCGACCACGACGTCGATCCGGCCGCGGCGCTCGGCGACCTGCACGTCGAGCTCGTGCTGACCGCTCACCCGACGGAGGCGTCGCGCCGCTCGGTGCTCGACCATCAGTGGGCGATCTCCGAGCTGCTGGATCGCTACGAGGACCCGCGCGCCGGCCGATCGCGGCAGCGCACGCTGCTCGACGAGCTGCGCGAGGTCCTGACCGTGTGGTGGCAGACCGACGAGGTCCGCCGCGCGCGGCCGCACGTCGAGGACGAGGTCCGGCGCACGTTGTACGTCTTCGAGTCGGTCCTCTACGACACCGTGCCGCGAGTCCTGGACGAGCTCGAGCGTCGCCTCGGGCCGCTCCCGGACGCGCCGGTGCTGGAGTACGCGAGCTGGCCGGGGGGCGACATGGACGGCCACCCGGAGGTCGGCGCCGACACGGTCACCCGGACGATCGAGCTGCACCGCCGCGCCGCGCTGCGGCTGCTGCGCCGAAGCGTCACGGACCTGGCGGGCCGCTTCTCGCACTCCGAGCGCCGCCTCAGCGTCACCCCGGCGCTGTCGGACTCGCTGCACGTCGACGCGGCGGAGTTGCCGAGCGCGCCCGTGCTGCGCCGCCCGCACCACGGCTGGGAGCCGCTGCGGACCAAGTTGGGGTTCATCGAGCATCGGCTCGACAACACCCTGTCGGGACGTGGCGGGGAGCCCGGCTACGAGCGTCCTGCCCAGCTGCGCGCCGACCTCGAGCTGATCGCCGGCAGCCTCGGCTCGGCGCACGTCGCCCGCGGTGCGCTGCGCCGGCTGCTCCGTCAGGTCGACACGTTCGGCTTCCACCTGGCGGCGCTGGACCTGCGCCAGAACGCCGTCGTCGTCGACGCGGCGGTCTCGGCGCTGCTCCCCGGGTACGCCAACGCACCCGAGGAGGAGCGCCAGGCGCTGCTGGCCGACGCGATCGCCACCGGCCGGGTCGGCCTGGAGCGCCGCCCCGACGGCACCGCCGGCGAGCTGGTCGCCGCGCTGGAGGCCGCGGCCCTGGCCGCGCAGGCCTACGGCCCCGAGGTGGTGCGCTGCCTCATCGTGTCGATGACCGAGAAGCCGTCGCACGTGCTCGGCGCGCGCTGGCTGGCCCAGCGTGCCGCACGCAGGAGCGGGCCGGCGGGCTCTGAGCGCGAGGCCCTCGCCCTGCGCTTCGTGCCCCTGTTCGAGACGCTCGCCGACCTCGAGCGTGCGCCGGAGACCATGGCAGCGCTGTACGCCGGCGAGGCCTACCGGGACCTCCTGCGGAGCCAGGGTGACCGCCAGGTGATCATGTTGGGGTACTCGGACTCGGGCAAGGACGGGTCCTTCATGGCCAGCCAGTGGGCACTGCGCGGCGCGCAGCTCGCGCTCGCGCGCCAGGCGGCCGCCGAAGGCATCGAGCTCGAGCTGTTCCACGGCCGGGGCGGCTCCACCTCGCGCGGTGGCGGCCCGATGTACCGGGCGATCGTCGCGCAGCCGACGGGCTCGGTGCACGGCCGCATCCGGATCACCGAGCAGGGCGAGACGATCAGCGCGCGCTACGGCCATCCCGAGCTCGCCGAGCGCTCGCTGGAGCAGACGCTGAGCGCGGTGCTGCTGGCGTCCAACGTCGCGCGGCCGCCGGCGCCGGAGGCGTGGCGCGAGGAGCTGGACCGTCTCGCGCGCCGCTCCCGCGAGACGTACCGCGCCCTGGTCTACGACGACCCGGACTTCGCCCGCTTCTTCTTCCAGGTGACGCCGGTCGAGGCGCTCGCCGAGCTGAACATCGGCTCGCGGCCGCCGTCGCGCGGGGGCGACCGGTCGATCGAGTCGCTGCGCGCGATCCCCTGGGTCTTTGCGTGGACGCAGAACCGCATCCTGCTGCCCTCGTGGTACGGGGCCGGCACCGCGCTGGCCGAGGGCGACCTCGACCTCCAGCGCGCGATGCACGCCGACTGGCCGTTCTTCGCGACGATGATCTCCACCCTCGAGATGGCGTTGTTCAAGACCGACCTCGGCGTGGCCGAGCGCTATCTGGAGCTGGTCGACGCCGACCTGCGCGAGCATTTCTGGCCGCAGATCGCCGCCGAGCATCAACGGGTCAAGGACCGCGTGCTGGCGATCACCGGCACGACGCGGCTGCTGGCCGGGGCGCCCGAGCTGCAGGAGCGCCTCGCCCATCGCGACCCGTGGGTCGACCCGCTCTCGCACCTGCAGGTCGAGCTGCTGCGCCGCACCCGTGCCGACCCGAGTGTGGACCGCCAAGCGCTGCTGGGCACCGTGACCGGGATCGCCTTCGGGCTGCGCAACACGGGCTGAGCGGTGGGCGTCGCACCCCGGCCGAGGCCGGGGCGCGACGCGCCGTTGTGCCAGCGCGCGGGGCGCCTACGGCGTGACGGCGTCCTTGAGCTTGTGCAGCGCCGAGCCGTTGCTCGCGACCTGGCCCGTGGGCTCGTCCGGCAGCCCCGCGGCCTGGCGGAGCCGCTTGGCGATCTCGGCGATGTCCTCGGGCGCGTAGTCGGGCGCGAAGACGTCGGTCTGCGGCGGGAGGTCGTGCGGCAACGCGCCCTCCGGCGGGCCCTGCTCGACGATGAGGTCCTCGCCGGTCTCGGGGTGCGGACCGTTGAAGACCGCGCCGATCTCCTGGTAGTCGCTGGGGGAGAAGCGGTACAGGATGCGGTGTAGACCCTTCTCGATGTGCGGCTGGCACTCCGGGATCTTGGCCGTCGGGATCCGCGGGGCCGGGAACGCCTTCATCATGTCGACGCCGGTCAGCTTCTCCAGGGCACGGGCGTAAGCGACCTGATGCACGCCGCCGCGGACCAGCAGGTAGCCGGTCAGCGCACGGGCGGCCGGATGCTCGACCATCTGGTAGACCTTCAACTTGCCGTTGCGGGCGCCGGTCTCCAAGAAGTAGTTGTGGGTCAGGTCCTCGACCAGGTCGCCGGAGCTGAAGACGTAGTCGCCCGTCCACGGGATCTGACGCGAATCGGCCGGCAGCGCACCCTTGCCGGCTGCGAGGAAGTGGTGCGACGCGCCCACGCCCTTGTACTTGGCCAGCGTCGCGTCCGGCGCCTGGGCATCGACCTGCCCGGGGTCGGTCAACATGGTGTTGATCGCCGCGGCGACGAGCTCGATGTGGCCGAACTCCTCCGCCGCGATGTTGGCGATCAGGTCGTAGAACGGGCGCGCGGCCTGGCGGCCACGGAAGTTGAACGACTGGAACGTGTAGTTCATGAACGTGGACATCTCGCCGAAGCGGCCGCCCATCAACTCCTGGACGGCGGCAGCGCCGTCGGGGTCGGGCTCGGACGGCGGCGGCAGTTCGGCGCCGAGGCGATCGATGCGCTGGATCATGCGGTGCTCCTCGCTTGGGGTGTGCCATGGCGCTCCCCGCCCGTCGGGCTCCGTAATGAACGTCGGTTTCGCGCCCGTCCGGGAGCGAACCGCTGTTGCGCGCAGCGCACGCCTCAGGCACTCGTCCGTGCACAAGGCGAACGCCGGCGCGGGGTACAGACGCCGGCGCTCGTCCCGTTCCGCCTCGCCCGGGGACTTAGGCGAGTGCTGCGGGTGTCTCGTCCTTGAGCGCTGCCCTGAGCTGCTCGCGCAGCTCGGGAGTGTCTTGGTGGCCGTGTGCGGTCACGGCGTGGGTCACCGCTGCTTGGAGGATGTGCTCCTCGCTGCCGGACATGGCGAGATCGCAGTTGCTCTCGCTCGGCATCTCGCGGCAGTCGATGTACTTCCTGCTCATCGGGCCCCTTTCGTCGTCGGGTCTCCCGTGACCGCGACGGTACGCCCGCTCCCAGGAACGGGTCAATACCGGTTGCGCAGAGAACCTCGGGTCAGGCGCCGGGAGCCTCGGCGCCCGCGCCGAGCACGGCCTGCAGCGCGTCGGCGCGCAGCGCGGCCATGGGCTCGAGCAGCGCGGCGATCACCGGGTGGATCGCCGCGTCGTCCTCGCGCATCCAGCCGCGCTCGTCGGCGGCGTGGATCCAGTCGCCGAGCGCGTCGTGCAGCGCCGTGAAGCGCGCCAGCGGGAGGACGAGGGTGCCGTGAGCCCCTGGCTCGGCCAGGCGGTGCAGCTCGTCCGAGACGCCCGTGAGCTCCCGCAGGGCCAGGACGTCGTCCGTGCTGAGCTCGAGATGGCGGTGGCGATCGAGGCGCGTGGCCTCCACGGCACGGGCCGCGGCGGAGAGCTGCTGCGCCGAGAGGTCGAACGACACATTGCAGACGGGGGTGCCGTCGGCGTCATGGAGCGTGCGGAGCTCTGCGTTGACCATGGGTGTTCACGCTAGCGGGCCGGCAGGACGCGCGACTCGGTTGACGTTCTGCCCTTCGTATCGGTCGCCAACACGTCGCACCTGAGACTTGACACGATCACGAACATACGTGCAATGTCACGCAGAGACATGCACGAAGACATGGATCCACGCAATAAGCTTGCCTCGCTGCCCGCGAGGCCGAGGAGGAGACCGGGGTGCGTGTCGGTGCCGTCACGCGGCTGTCCGAGGTGTTCATGAGCCGGGGCGGCGCGCTCCTGAAGGGCGAGCGCCAGCAGCGGATCCTGGCGCAGCTGGCGGCCACCGGCCGGATCGTGGCGACCGACGTGCAGCACGACCTCGGCGTCTCGGCCTACACGGTGCGCCGCGACCTCGACGAGCTCGCCGAGGCCGGGCGGCTGCTGCGCGTACACGGCGGGGCGCTGGCCGTTGCGCGCTCGCCCGTGGCCGTCACCCATGAGGGGCGGCGGACGCAGGAGG
>JAWVGD010000106.1:0-6200 GCA_033855515.1 Baekduia sp. | reverse complement strand
CGCCATCTGGGCGCCGGAGAGCAGCGAACGCGGGGCCACGGCGCCGGGCGCGTGCACCACCGCGCCGTACTCGGCGACGCCGCCGGCCAGCCGGTAGGCCGCGCAGCGCTCGATCACCTCCTGCTCGCTGCGGCCCGTGGCGAGCACCGGCCGATGGCCGTGGGCGGTCAGGGCCCGCAGCGCCTGCGCGGCCACGGGCGTCAGGGCGGGAAAGCCGAGCACGCCGAGCTCGAGGACGCCGTCGACGTCGAGGGCGCACAGCGGCCCGTTGCCGTCCGGCGCGAGGTCGGCGAAGTACACCTCGTGCATGTAGGCCTGCATCGCGACGGCCGCCGCGCGTCGTGGAGCCGGGTCGTCCGGCGCCGCACGCTCGTGACTCCAGAGGTGGGCGAGCTCGTGCAGCAGCCACCGCTCGGCCTCGATCGGCTCGTGGCCGAGCAGGTTGTAGGCCTCGCGCAGGAGCCGTCCGAGCGCGCGGTCCTGCGATCCGGCGGTCACCTGCGCCAGGTCGGAGACGGGGTCGCAGCTGGCCACCCGCCAGCTCGCGCCGTCAGGCTCGGCCCAGTCGACCTTCACGAGATCGCCCGCGCCGGCAGCGAACCATCGCGAGAGCGCCATGCTGCCGTCCACCCGCGACGGCCGCTCGACGCGCAGCAGGCCCTGGACCGCGGGATCGACCACCAGCACCCGCGCCGCGGGCTGCGCGCGGCCGAACGCCCGGCTCAGGACGAGGCTCGCCGCCTCCCAGGCCGGCCGCTCGCCGCGCGCGCCCGTCGTGCGGTCCGAGGCCAGCGGCAGCGCACGGGCACGGGCGTCCACCTCGCCGGCCAGGCGCTGGGCGGTCCGCGCCGGGTCGGGCGTGCGGCGGTCGGCCCGCGCGCGGTCCGGCAGCCACTCGCGGTACATGAGGCCGTCGCGAACGCCCAGCAGCGGCGCGAGGTAGGGCTCGAGCTCGCGGTGCAGGACCGCCGCGTCCGCCCCGAGGTGCCCGAGTCCCACGCCCTCGACCGCGATCCACGCCTCGGTGGTGTCCCGGTGGCCACGGTCGCGCACGGTCAACCGGTAGGCCGCGCGCACGTGCCGGCGCACCCGGCGGGGCGCGCCGCCGTCGAGCCGCTCGCACGCCACGATTTCGATCGCCGGTCCCAGGAGGTCGGCCACGGTGGCGCCCACCGCGGTTGGGGCGAGCCGGGCGGTGACGGCCCAGTCGGCCTGGCCGAGCAGCACCGCCGGCCGCCCGGCGAGGTCGCGGGGCAGCGCGCGGGGCGGTCCGAAGACCGCGAGCACCAGGACGACGTCCAATCCGCGGCCGGCGAGCAGGTCTGCCACGCCGGCGACGGTCCGGCCGGACCCCGGCGGGTCGTCGCAGACGAGTGCCAGCCCACCGCGACGCGCGACCGCCTGCATCGCGCGTCGCTGGCCTGCGCGCTGCCGGCGCCCGGGCCGGAGGGTGAGCACGGTCACGTCCGCGTAGCCGCGGGCGCGCAGGAACGCGCCGGTCAGCGGGGCGAGGTAGCTGCCCGAGGTCCGCACGCCGAGGACCAGCAGCGGGCGCCGGCGCGCCGGCGCGAACCGAGCGAAGCGGGCCGTCAGCTCGCGCACGTCGTCGGGGTGCTGGTCGAAGATGCCGAAGCAGGCCGGGCGGCGCATCGCGGTGCGGCGCAGGGTGGCCGGAAGCCGGTGGACGCCGTCGAGCACGGCGTCGCAGCTGCGGGCCGGCACCGGACGAGCGGGATCGGCGACGCCCTCGGCGAGCCGCTGCACGAGGGCGGCGAGCTGTGCGGTCCATCGACGCATCCCGGGGTCCACGTGCTGCTCGGCGATGGCCCCGGCGGCGCGCGCCACCATGCGCGCCGACGCCGCACCGGCCCGAGCGCCGGCCACCGGCGCCGCGCCGAGACGCCGCGCGACGTGCAGCAGCAGCTCGGGCTCGCAGTCCAGCGCGTCCTCGGCGATCTGGAGCATCCCCGCCGCGAAGAGGAACGCGTCGAGGCGGTCCTCGCGGCGGATCGCCGCGCGCAGGCGCAGCGCGAGCCCCTCGAGGTCGTCGCGCAGGTCGGCCGAGCCCGGCGCCTCGCGCGGCGGTGTCGCGCCCGGGGCGGGGTTGGCGCCGGCGCGCGCGCCCACGACGGCTCGGGACGGCGTCATCGGCGCGCTCCCGCCGCGACCTGGCGGCGGCCGCGCACGTATCCGGTCACACCGCGCACCATCCCGCGGCGCTCGAGCCGGAGCAGCTCGGAGGGGCCGCCGGTGCCGCCGCCGCGGCGCCGGGAGAGCGTGCGGGCGTGCGCGAGCGCCGCCGGTGCGCGCACGGCGAGGTCCAGCGCGCGCGCCGGGTCATCGGCCAGGACCTTGGCCAGATACGCGCTCAGGCCGGCGCCGTATCCGAGCGCCTGGCGGCGCAGGGCGTCGACGTCGCGCGCGTACCAGTGGCGCACGAGGGCGGCGGGCGTGTAGCGGATCGCATGCCCGGCGGCGATGATGCCGAAGAACGCGGCGAGGTCATCGCCGCCGCAGGCGGGCGTGCCGGCCCCGATGAGCGGGTCGAAGCCGCCGATCTCCCGCAGCGCGGACGGCCGGAACGCCATGTTGGCTCCCGAGCCGAAGGCGCCCGCCGTATACGGGTAGGGGCTGGCGCTCAGGCGCCTCAGCGGCCGGCGGAACAGCTCGTCGCGAAACCCCTTGCCCAGTCCCCAGTGCCGGTCGGCCCAGACCTGCGCGGGCGTCTCGAGCTCCGCGGGAACGATCAGGCCCGTCACGCACGCGACGCCGGCGTCGCCGGTGAACCCGGCGGCCAGCGCGAGCAGCCAGAGCTCGTCGACGGAGACGTCGTCGTCGGTGAACGCGACGAGGGATCCGGAGGCCGCCCGGAATCCGCGGTTGTGGGCGGCGGCGATGCCGGGCCGCGCCTCGCGCAGGTAGTGGACCTCCGGGTGGTCGCGCACGACCATGTCGCGCGTCGCGTCGGTGGCCGGGGCGTTGTCGACCACGATGACCTCGAAGTTGGGGTGGTCGATCCGGCGCATGGACCTCAGGCATCGGGCCAGCGCCTGCGGCCGGTCCCGCGTCGCGACCACGATGCTCATCGATGCCGCCGTCGCCCGCAGCGCGCTGCGGTGCACGAGGCATCCTGGCGGTGCGCCGGGGAAGGCCAGGCCGCGCGCCGTGAGGCGCGCAGGGACCGGCAGGCCATCCTCGGCGAGGTGGGCGCCGATCGCGCGCCGCAGCTCCAACCAGATCCGCCCGGCGCAGGCGTCCGCGCTCAGGCCGGCGGCGCCGAGGGGCAGCTCGACGACGCCGAGGGGCCGGCCGTGCAGCCGTACGAGCGCGCGGGCCCAGCGGTATCGCGCACCGGGCGGTGCCGGAGCGATGGACGGCAACGCGCGGTCCAGCTCGACGTCGACGACCTTGCGAGGCTGCGGCCCCGCATCGCCGCCCCCGGGTTCGTCGAGACGTCCGAGCACCGCGCCGGCCGGCGCTCAACCGACGGGGACGGGGACGGGGGCGGGCTCGGCCAGCACCTCCGCAAACGCCGAGGCCGCAGGCGACAGCGGATGGTCATACGGGCCGATGAGCTGCAGCGCGCGGATCATGGGCCCGACGCCCTCGACGCCGAAGGCCACGAGCTCCCCGCGGTGCACCTCGTCGCGGACGAGGAGGCGCGACAGGAAGCTGACCCCGAGATCGGCGCGCACCGCCTGCTTGAGGGCGTCGTCGGAGTCGAACTCCCACACGCGCCCGGCGCGGAAGCCCACGCGCGACAGGTGCCGCCCGCTGACGACGCGCGTGCTCGACCCGGAGGGGCCGACGAGCATCGTGTTTCGCTGCAACTCGTCCAGCGCCACGACGCCGTTGGCGAGGCGCAAGCGATCCGGGGTGACGATCCCGGTCAGCTCGTCCTGGAAGAGCGTCTCGCGCCGCACGCGCTCGGGCGTGCGCGCCTCACCGGCGATCCCGAGGTCGAACCGGTCGTCGGCGACCAGCCGCGCGACGGCTTCGCTCGGCATCGTGCTGACGGTCACGGTGACGGCCGGATGCCGTGCGGCGAACCGGCGCAGCGCGCCCGGGACGACGATGAGGCTCGGCACGCCGCTGGCGGCGATCGCGAGCGTCCCCTCGTCTCCGCTCTGCAGCGCCTGCAGGTCGCACTGCATGACGTCGAGCGTGTGCAGCACCCGGGCGGCGTGCGCGGCAACGACGCGCCCGGCCTCGGTCAACCCGCTTCCCCGCCCGTTGCGGTGCAGCAGCAGCCCTCCGGTGGCGGCTTCGAGCGCGCGCAGGTGCATCGAGGCCGATGGCTGTCCGACCGCGCACGCGGCGGCAGCGGCGGCGATCGATCCGCGTCGGTCGACCTCAACGAGCAGCTTCAGGCGCAGAGGGTTGACGCTCTCGAGGTGCACCTGGCGTGGGCCGGTCACGGCTCACCCCTGGCGGGTCGGCGGCGAATCGCCGTCGCAGGGCCCGCGGGCGTTGTGGCGTGCAGCGTCGCTTCCCACCCGAGCCGCCTCCCGACTCACTACGAGGGAGTAGAACCGCCGAAGGCAATCCCTGCCACTGGCCGCCCACGCGGTCACGCGAACGTACCGAGCAGTGGCCCGAGCACGGTTAAAGCGCGCTCATCTGGCGCTGGGCGAAGCCTCGCCCAGGGGGCTCGTTTTGCGGGTACTCGCCCAGGGGCTCGTACCCGCGGTCCGGTAGGGACCCGGCCTCGCCCAGGGGCTCGTTTCGCTGCGGGTACTCGCCCAGGGGCTCGTACCCGCGGTCCGGTAGGGACCGGGGCTCCTAGGAGCGTGGGTCCCTAATCCGCTGCGGGTTTCGCCCCCTGGGCGAACACCCGCAAGGGAACCTGGCCCTCTGGGCCAGTGTTCCCCCTAGGAGCGTGTTGAAGTTTCGTCCGGTGTGGGGGTGAAGATGTAGGTCATGGCGCACGTGGCGTTTGCGGTGAGGTCGGGCGAGGAGACACGGCAGATGCAGGTCGTCTGCCTCGACGATCTCGTGCCGGCCGATGACGATCTGCGGCGGATCGAGGCGCTGGTCGATTGGGGTCACGTGCGCGAGACGGCCCGGCCGTTTTATCGGCCGGGTGGTGCGGGCCGGTCGGGGATCGATCCGGCGGTGTTGGTCAAGCTGGCGTTGGTGTTGGCCTGGCGCGGGCTGCCCTCGATGCGCGAGACGCTGCGCGTTGCGGGCACCGATGTGGCGATCCGCAGGTTTCTGGGGTTCGGGTTGACCGAGCGGCTGCCCGATCACTCGACGTTCAGCCATGCCCAGACCAAGCGCTTTGCCGACTCGTCGGTCTTTGAGCAGCTCTTCACACAGGTGTTGCGCCAGTGCACCGACGCCGGTTTGGTCGGCGGTCGACGGCTGTGCGTGGATGGCACCCATATCGAGGCCGACGCCGCCTTGAAGAGTTTGCGCGCCGAGCTGACGCCCATCGACGGCGACGGCGACATGGTGCCCGACGCTTGCGCGGAATCGCGGCCCGCGCTGGCGTTGGCCGAGCCGCGGACCGGGCCGACACCCAAGCGCACCGCGTCAAACGCGACTGCGGTGTCGCAGACCGATCGCGACGCCAAGCTGCGCCACAAGCCCGGCCATCGCAAGCATCTGGTCCATCGCGGCCAGGTCGCCGTTGATCCCGAGCACCGGGTGATCGTCGCCGTGCAGGCCGAGCACGCGACCGGCAGCGAAGCCGACTGTTTGACCGATCTGGTGACCCGCGCGCGGTTTGCCGGACACCCCGTCAGCGAGCTGGCCGCCGACTGCGGCTATGCCAGCGAGAGCTCCTACGCCGCGTTAGACCAGCTCAAGACGCTGGCGTTGATCCCGCCCCAGCCCGGCGCCAAACACCAGGCCGCGGTCGCCGCGCGCGAGCGGATGGCCAGCCCGACCGGCCGTGACGCCAGGTTTGATCGCCAAGCCCACGCCGAAGGCGCGATCGCAGAGCTCAAACGCCACGGCGCCGACCGCGCCCGCTGCCGCGGCACCCGACTCCTCCAACTCCAGCTGTTGGCCGCCGCCACCGCGATCAACCTCAAACGGCTCCTGGCCGCCGGCCAGGCCGACAGCGACGGCCAGACCGGCGACCCGGGCACCCGTCCCGCCGCGATCCGCAGCCTCACCAGCCTGCTCGTCGCCACCCTCAACGAGATCGACCGCCTCACGACGGCCGATCGTTCAACAGTCTCCTAGGGGGAACG
>JAWVGD010000105.1:0-4860 GCA_033855515.1 Baekduia sp. | reverse complement strand
TGCACGACATCGGGGTGACGGTCGATTACGACGACCATCACAAGCACTCGCGCTACCTCATCCTGAACTCGGGCCTGCCGGGCTTCGACCAGCGCGAGGTCGCGCTCATCGGCCAGGCGGTGCGCTTCCACCGCAAGGGCATGCCGTCGCTCGGCGGCTTCGTCAAGCTCGCCCGCGACGGCGACGCCCAGATCCTCGACCGCTGCGCGCTGCTGCTGCGCCTGGCCGAGGACCTCGAGCGCAGCCGGGACCAGATCGTCCGCGCGGTGCACGTGCACCTCGAAGGCGACGACGGCGCGCGGCTGGATCTGCAGGCCGACGCCGACGTCCGCGTCGCGCGGTGGGCCGCCAGCCGGGAGACCGAGCTGTTTCGCCGCGCCTTCGGGCGCGAGATGACGATCACGCCGGCGTAGCCCGGCGGCGCGGCCGGCTCAGCCGCGGGCGCCGGCCTGCGCGATGGCGCGCCCGGCGTCGGCCGGGGCCGGCGTCCCGTGCGCGGCGGGGAGCAGCACGTCGGCGGGCGGTACGGGACGCCCGTAGAGGAAGCCCTGCACGACGGGGCAGCCCATCTCGCGCAGGAGATCGTCCTGGGCGGCGGTCTCGACGCCCTCGGCGATGACGGTGAGGCCCATGCGCCGCGCGAGCGTCAGCACGGCCTCGACGACCGCGCGGTCCTCGGTCGACCCGACGAGGTCGGCGACGAACGAGCGGTCGACCTTGACCACGTCGACCGGCAGCGCCTTGAGGTGGGTGAGCGACGAGTAGCCGAGGCCGAAGTCGTCCAGCGCGACGCGGACGCCCATGCGCCGCAGGGCGGCCAGCGCGCGGCGCGCCACGTCGGGGCGGCGCAGCACGGCGGTCTCGGTCACCTCGAGGCAGATGGCGCTGGCGGGCACGCCGGTCTCGCGCAGCGCGCGCTCGACGACGGCGACGAAGTCGGCCTGCCCGAGCTGGCGCGCGGAGACGTTGACCGAGACCCAGAGGTCTCGGCCCTGGGCGCGCCAGACGGCGAGCTGGCGGCAGGACTCCTCGAGCACCCAGGCGCCGATCGGGACGATCAGGCCGTCGTCTTCGGCGATGCGCAGGAACGCGCCGGGCAGCAGCTCGCCGCGGACGGGATGGTCCCAGCGCAACAGCGCCTCGCAGCCGATGGGGACCGAGCCGCCCTCCATCGCCATGAGCGGCTGGTAGACGACACGCAGCTCCCGGCGCTGCAGCGCGCCGCGCAGCTGGGCCGCCAGCTCGAGGCGGTGGCGGACCTCCTCGGCCAGCGCGGCGTCGTAGACCTCCGCGTGGCCGCGACCCTGGCCCTTGGCGCGGCGCAGCGCGACGTCGGCGTCGCGGATGAGCTCCTCGGGGTCGATGCTGGGCTCGCGGGCGACCGCGACCCCGACGCTCCCGGTGACGGTCACCAGGCCGTTGCGGGTGGGGATCGGCCGCGAGAACGCGCCGTGGACGCGCTCGATCACGGCCTCGACGCCGGAGGCGCCGCCGTCGGAGAGGCCTTCGGCCACGACCAGGAAGCGGTCGCCGCCGAAGCGCCCGACGGTGTCGGCCGCGCGCAGCCGCTCGGTCAGCCGCTCGGCGATCGCCCGCAGGACGATGTCGCCGCCGGCGTGGCCGTGCGTGTCGTTGATCGTGGTGAGGTCGTCGACGTCGACCAGCAGCGCGACGGCGGCGCCGGCGCTGCGGCCGAGCCGCGCGATCGCTGCGGCGAGGCGGTCGGTGGCCAGCGCGCGATTGGCGACGCCGGTCAGCACGTCGTGGAGGCTGTGGCGCTCGAGCTCCTTGCGCGTGGTGATGTCCTTGGCCACCGCGCTCCACTCGAGGCCGTCCCAGCGGGCGCTCCACAGCAGCCAGCGCCAGACGCCGTCGCGGGTGCGCAGGCGGTTCTCGTAGCGGGTGGTGCAGGGAGTCGGCCCCATCGCGCGGGCGATCTCCTGGCAGGTGCGCTCCACGTCCTCGGGATGCACGAAGTTCAGGTACGGCTCGGCCATCAGCTCGTCACGGGTCCACCCGAGGACGGCTTCCCACTCGGGGTTCAGGCACGTGAAGTAGCCGCGGCGATCCGCGATGGCGAGCAAATCCGGCGACCGCTCGAAGAAGCGCTCGACGTCCGCAGTGGACGACCCCATGGCCACGCTGGTCGGCGCGATGCACCGCGAACTTGAGCGGCTGGGTGCCATTTCGGCGCATGGACGCGCCAGAACGGCCGGCTCCGGGGCGTTCGGCCCTTCAGGCCGGCGGCGCTACCAGCCTTCGCGCTGATCGCCGCCGGGGGTGATCGTGATGCCGCGCTCGACCGCGACCGCCTCGACGACGTCGGCCTCCTCGGCCTCGCGCTCGAGGTTCTCGTCGTGATCGCCGTCGCAGAGCACGCGGAAGTTGCCGGTCACGCCATCGTCGCCGTGGATCGTGATCCCGGGCAGGATCTTCTCGCCCTCGTCGAAGCCGAGGCGCTCGAGGTCGAAGTGCGCCAGGCCGATCCCGTACGCGTTGTGCGTCGGGTTCTCGCGATCGTGGGCGTTGATCGCGATCTGGAAGGCCTGCAGGTTCTTGGCGACTTTCGACGGGTCCGACATCGACCTCAGAGGCTACCCACCCGCGGCCCGTGTAGCGACCCGGGCGACGAGATCCTGCGTGTGCGGCGTCGGCAGGTCGTGGCGGGCGGCGGCGCGGAGGACCGCGGCGCCGATGGCGTCGAGCTCGTTGTCGCCGGCGCCCGCGACGATGTCGGCGCGCAGCGACGAGGAGGCGGCGTCGGGGAGGCCGCGCAGCTCGGCCAGCAGCGCCGCCTCGTCGAGCTCCGCCCCTTCGGCGTTGGCGACGACGACGACTTCGCGCGCGACGGCCTCGGCGTCGCCGCGGACGTCACCGAGCGGTGCGTCGGCAGCGGCGGTGGCCAGCGCGAGCCCCGCCAGGCGGGCGAGCTTGCTCCACAGGACGGCGGCGTCGGAGGCGCCGTGGGCCACGTCGATGCCGGCCCGGCGCAGCGCTGCCTCGAGGGCCGGTGCGCCGGGCGCGGCGAGCGAGATGGTCAGGAAGGGCGCGCGGTGCACCACGTGCGCGGGGCCGGCACGGTGCGCCTGGACCCGGACGACGCCCGCCATGACCCGCTCGGCGCCGAAGCGGTCCTGCAGCACGGCGAGGTGCTCGACGCCGTTGAGCAGCGGCACGACGACGCCGGGCTCCACCGCGATGCGCTGCAGGGCGTCGGCGAGGTGCGGCGCCTTGACCGCGACGAGGAGCGCATCGACGGGTCCGTCGCCGGCGTCGAGACGTGGACGCGCGTCCACCGAGACGACATGGTCGCCGAAGCGCGGGCTCTCGACGGTGACCCCCTCGCGCCTCAGCGTCTGCGCGGTGGCTTCCCGCGTGATCAGCGCGGTGGTCGTCCCGCTGCGCGTCAGCTCGGCGCCGACGAGGGCGCCGACGGCTCCCGACCCGAGGATGGCGACGTCCGGCATGGCGGCGCATGGTGCCAGCCGGAGGTGCGGCCTGCGCCTACGTGTCCTCGTCGGACTGCAGCCACTGGTGCACCACCGTCGGCGGCGTCCAGGCCGCCATCGCCGCCAGCAGGTCCTCCGGGTCGGGCTCCGACAGCAGCAGGCTGCGGTGGTCGAGGCCGACGAACTTCTCGATGGTCATGTGGTCCAGCAGCGAGACCAGCGGGGCCCAGAAGCCGTCGGTGTCCAGCAGGCCCATCGGCTTGCGGTGCAGCCCCAGCTGCGACCACGACAGCATCTCGACGATCTCCTCCAGCGTGCCGATGCCGCCGGGCAGGACGACGAACGCGTCGGCCAGGTCGGCCATGAGCATCTTGCGCTCGTGCATCGTCTCCACGACGCGCAGGTCGGTGACGCCCTGGTGGCCGACCTCGCGGTCGTCCAGGAAGCGCGGGATGACGCCGGTGACGTCGCCGCCGGCCTCCAGCGTCGCGTCGGCGAGCACGCCCATGAGGCCGAGGCTGCCGCCGCCGTAGACCACGCCCCCGCCCTGGGCGACGATGCCGCGGGCCAGCGCCCGGGTCGCTTCGGCGTACTCCGGGCTCGCGCCGGGCGCCGAGCCCGCGTACACGCACACCGTCCCGAAGCTCATGCGCCGACCAGCACGCCGGGATTCAGCAGGCCGTCCGGATCGACCGCCGCCTTGGCCGCCACCAGCGCCGCGGCGAACGGGTCGGGCCGCTGCGCGTCGTACCAGGGCCGGTGATCGCGACCGACCGCGTGGTGGTGGGTGATGGTCCCGCCCGCGGCGAGGATGGCGTCGGAGGCTGCGCGCTTCATGGCCTCCCACTGTGCCACCTCGTCGCCGCGCCGCGCAGGCGCCAGGACCGTGAAATACGGGGCGGCACCGTCGGGGTAGACGTGCGTGAGGCGGCAGGTGACGCGGCACGGCTCGCCGAGCGCCTCGCGCACCGCGCCGGTCACGGCAGCGTGAAACGCCGGGAACGCATCCCAGGTGATCGCCGTCTCGAACGTGTCGCTGAGGATCCCCAGCTGCAGCAGCGCGTCGCGGAGATAGGGCATGGCGATGAACGCCTCGCGCCAGCTCCCGACCGCGCCCGCTCCGCCCTGCGGCTCCTCCCAGACGCCTCCGTGCCTGCGGCAGATCGACAGCCCGCGGGTGAGGGCGGCCTCGACGTCATGGTCGGTCGACTCGAACCCGAGCAGAAGCAGCGCGTGCGTGCCGTCGGCGGCGCCGGTCTGCTGCGCCTCCAGCGGGTCGACCAGCCGGCAGTTGGCCGGATGCAGCCCCGACTGCGCCAGCTCGCGAACGGCCTCGGCGCCGCCGAGGAAGTCCTCGAACCGCACGGCGCGCGCCGCCCGGAACGTCGGCTTGGGCTGGACGCGCACCCAC
>JAWVGD010000104.1:0-7818 GCA_033855515.1 Baekduia sp. | reverse complement strand
AGGGCCTGCAGCGCCCCCTCGGCGCACAGCAGCACCCGCGGCGCGCCCTGCAGCGGCGGGGCGTCGTCGTCGGGCGGCCCGCACTCGACGATGAGCCACGGCACCTCGCCGTCGGCCTCCTCGACGACGTCGAAGCCGGCCTCGCCGGCCAGCGCCCGCACCTCGTCGGCGATCGGCAGGAAGCCGCTGACGATGATCGGCCCGTCCACGTCGCGAGGGAGCGAGGCCGGCGGCGGCGACGGATCCTCCGGACGGTGCGGCTCACCCTTGTTGTAGGTGTACCAGCCGCGTCCGGTCTTGCGGCCCAGGCGCCCGGCCGCCACCATCTGCGCGCTGAGCGGCGACGGGCGCCAGCGCGGCTCGCCGAAGCTCAGCTCGTGGAAGGACTTCGAGACCTCGAAGCCCACGTCGATGCCGACGAGGTCCTGCAGCTCGAACGGCCCCATCCGGAAGCCCGCCGCGCGCACGATCGCGTCGATCGTCGGGACGTCGGCGACGCGCTCCTGCAGCAGCCGCAGCGCCTCGAGGCCGAAGGGCCGGTTGGCGCGGTTGACCAAAAAGCCCGGGCCGTCGGTCGCCTGGATGACGCGCCGGCCCATCGCCTCGCCGGCGGCGCGGGCGACCGCCAGGGCGTCCTCGGAGGACTCGAGCCCGGCGATCAGCTCGACCAGCGCCATCAGCGGGGCGGGGTTGAAGAAGTGCAGGCCGACCACGCGCGACGGATCGGCCGCGGCGCGGGCGATGGCGGTGATCGGGATCGACGAGGTGTTGGACGCCAGGACCGCCTCGGGCGCGATCGCCGAGAGCGCGGCGACCAGCTCGTGCTTGAGCTCCAGCCGCTCCGGAGCGGCCTCGATGATCAGCGCGCAGGCGGCGAGCTCGTCCAGTGACCCGGCGATCTGCAGACGCGCGCCGATCTCCGTCGCGTCGCCCTCCAGCCGGCCCTTGTCCACCAACTTGGCCACGCCGCTCCGGGCGCGCTCCGCGCCGGCGGCGGCCGCGCCGTCGACGGGGTCGAAGAGCAGCGTCTGCGCACCGCTCTGGGCCGCGAGCTGCGCGATCCCCGATCCCATCGTTCCGGCGCCGACGACGCCGATCATCTGCGGTGCGCTCATGCCCGGCAGCTTGTCACGAAGGCACCAGCGCGTTGATCCCCGTCTCGGCCCGGCCGATGATGAGCTTCTGGATCTGCGACGTGCCCTCGTAGAGGGTCGTGACGCGCACGTCGCGGAAGTGGCGCTCCACGATGTGGTCGTCGGCGTAGCCGGCGCCGCCGTGGACCTGGATCGCCTCGTTGGCGCACCACACCGCAGCCTCCGAGGCATACAACTTGGCGATCGACGTCTCGGTCGTGTTCGGCGCGCCCGTGTCCTTCAACCAGCCCGCCCGCCACACCAGCAGCCGGGCGGCGTCGGTGCGCACGCGCATGTCGGCGATCATCGCCTGGACGAGCTGGAACGAGGCGATCGGCCGGTCGAACTGCACGCGCTGGGTCGCGTACTTGACCGACTCCTCCAGGCAGCCCTGGCAGACGCCGACGCAGCCGGCCGCGACCGAGTAGCGCCCCGAGTCCAGGGCGGTCATCGCCACGCGGAAGCCCTCCCCGACCTCGCCGAGCAGCGCGTCGTCGGGCGCGAAGACGTCGTCGAGCGCGATCTCGGCCGTGTCGGAGCCGTGCAGCCCCATCTTGTGCTGGATGACCGACGGGCGGAAGCCCTCCTGGGCGGTGTCGACGAGGAAGCACGCGACGCCCTTGTGGCGCTTGTCCGGATCGGTCTGGGCGAAGATCAGCGCGACGCCGGCGTGGTTGCCGAGCGAGATCCACATCTTGGCCCCGTTGATCCTCCAGCCACCGTCGACCTTGGCGGCGCGCGTCTTCTGGTTGGCGGCGTCGGAGCCGGTGTCGGGCTCGGTCAGGCCGAAGCACCCCAACAGCTCTCCGGAGCACAGCTTGGGCAGGTAGCGCTGCTTCTGCTCCTCGGTCCCGAACTTCAGGATCGTCGAGCACACCAGCGACGTCTGGACCGAGATCACCGTGCGCATCGAGCTGTCGCCACGCCCGACCTCCTCCACGACGAGCCCGTAGGTCCGGTAGTCCAGCCCGGCGCCGCCGTACTCCTTCGGGACGATCGCGCCGAGGTAGCCCTGGTCGGCGATCTTGGCCACCAGCTCGGTGTCGAAGCGGTGGTCGCGGGAGTTCTGCTTGGCGGCCGGGACGATCTCCTTGTCGGTGAACTCCCGGGCGGTCGCGCGGATGAGCTCCTGCTCGTCGGTCAGGGCGAAGTCCATGCGGCGACCGTACCCGCTCGTACCGCCGCTGACGACCGCCGACCGGAGCGTAGACTCGGCCCGCGTGGACCCCCTGGGCGTGATCATGCTGGCGATCGGCGCCGGCTTCCTGGCCGGCCTCGTCCTCCTGGGTCTCTTCCACCCGCGCTCCGGCGCGGACACGCTCGACTGGAAGCCGACGCGCTCGGCCGAGCTCGAGATCCAGAACGAGATCGACGACCTCGACCAGATGCTCGAGGCCGCCAACGCCCGGCGCCGCCGGCGCGGCGAGCCCGAGCTCACCGAAGCGGGGCTTCGCACCACCATCGGCGCCGAGCAGGCCGCGACGGCCCGGCGCCGCGACGACTACCTGGAAGAGCTGGACATCACCCAGATGCTTGAGGTCAAGAACGCCCGCCGCCGCGCGAAGGGGCTGCCGGAGATCACCGCCGAGCAGTACCGCGCGCAGATCGAGGGCGAGCGCCGGTGAGGGCGGTGTTGGTGGGCGGCGGACGCCCGGGCCTGGCGCTGACACGCGAGCTGACCGCCGACGGCCACGCCGTCCGGTTCGTCACGCGCAATGAGGCGTTTCGCGACGAGATCGAGGCCGCCGGCGGCGAGTGCTGGATCGGCGATCCGGATCGCATCGGCTCGCTGCGCTACGCGCTGGAGAACGCCACGGTCCTGCTGTGGCTCATGGGACGCGCGCCCGACGGCGACCTCCACGGCTCGCGTCTGACGATGATGATGGAGCGCACCATCGACACGACGGTCCGCGGCGTGGTCTACGAGGGCACCGCCGCGGGTGCGGCCGAGGTGGAGCGCATGGCCGCCTACAACGAGATCCCGCACGCGATCCTGGACGCCGCGCGCGAGGACGAGGCCGCCTGGGTCGCCGCCGTGATCGGCGCGATCGATGGGGTCCTCGCGACTCCGCGGGGGCGCGAGAGTCGCCAAAGCCCCTGAGAACCGGCCGGAACAGGTAAGGAGCGGGCATCACGCCGCGCGGCGCGCGCCAAGGACCCCGACCGCGTCGACGATCAGCGCCCAGAAGCCGGCGTGGTCGAGCTCGAGCGCGACCTGCGCGTTGGGCGCCTCGCCGGTGACGCCGAAGCGGTCCACCACGGTGGCGCCGCGCGTGTGGGTCCCGTCGCGCTCGATCGCCACGTGGGCGGGCACGCAGCCGACGAGCCGGGGATCGATGACGCGAGCCACCGCGACCGGATCGTGCACCGGGGCGGCCGGAAAGCCCCAGAGCTCGCGGTAGCGGTCGGCGAAGAACCCGAGCAGGTCGACGACCGTCGCGGCCAGCGGCGTGCCGAGGGCGCGCAGCGCGGCCAGCACGTCCTCGGTCGCCAGCGCCTGGTGGGTCACGTCCAGCCCGCACATGGTCACCGGCAGCCCGCTGGTGAAGACGATGTGCGCGGCCTCCGGGTCGACGAAGATGTTGAACTCCGCCAGGGGGCGCCAGTTGCCCGCGCCGGCGCTGCCACCCATGATCACGACCTCGCCGATCGCGGCCTGAAGCTCGGGGTGGCGGCGCAGCAGCAGCGCGACGTTCGTCAGCGGGCCGGTCGCCACGACGGTCACCGGCGACCGGGCACCGCGCAGGACGTCGGCCAGCAGGTCGACGGCGTGGCGCGCGTCGAGGGCGACGGCCGGCTCGCCGAGCGCGGCGCCGTCGAGCGCCGACTCGCCGTGGACCTCGCCGGCGGTGTGCAAGGCCCCCAACAACGGGCCGTCGCAGCCGGCCGCGACCGGCACGTCGCCGATCCCCGCCAGCGTGCAGGTCAGCAGGGCGTTGCGCGTCGTCTGCTCCAGCGTCCCGTTCCCGGCGACCGTCGTGATCGCCCGCAGGTCGAGCGCGGGGCTGGCCGCCGCGAGCAGGATGGCCACCATGTCGTCGTGGCCCGGGTCGCAGTCGAGGACGAGCGGGACGGGCGCCATCACAGCCCTGCGCGGTCGAGCCGTTCGAACAGGTCGGCGAGCATCCGCGCGGTCGCGCCCCAGACGAGGTCCTCGCCGACCACGTACGTGTCGGTCCGGAACGGGATCCCGCGGCGCAGCATGCGGCGGCGCCCGTAGCCGGTTCGCAGCGCCCGCAGCGGCAGCTCCAGCACCGCGGCGACCTCGGCGTCGGACGGGCGCCAGCGCAGGCCGGGCGCGATCAGCGCGACGAACGGGTAGACGGCGTAGCCGGTCGCGATGGTCGGCGTGGGCTGCAGCGCGCCGATCAGGTCCACCGCCGCGGGGTCGAGGCCGATCTCTTCGTGTGCCTCGCGCAACGCGGTGGCGCGCAGGTCGGCGTCCTCGGGATCCTGGCGCCCGCCCGGGAACGAGATCTCCCCGGCGTGACGGCGCAGGTCGTCGTGGCGCCGGGTCAGGACGACGGAGAGCTCGCCGCCGGGCGCTTCGAACAGCGGGACGAGCACGGCCGCGTCGGTTCGGCCGTGGACGTCGAGGGCGGCCGCCTCGACCGGATCGAGGAGGACCGCCTGCAGCGCGTCGCGCAGGTCAGCGCGCGAGCGTGACGCGCTCGACGCGCTCGTCGAACATCACCTCGCCCTCGAGGGTCCGGTGGACCGGGCACTTCGCGGCGATGACCCGCAGGCGCTCCACCATCTCGTCGCTCATGGAGTCCGGGAAGCGCATCACGAGGTTGAAGCGGGTCGGACAGCCACGCTCGGCGGGCGTGTAGTCACAGCAGACCTCGACGTCGCCGACGTCCCAGCCCTTGCGGTTGGCGTACATCTCCATCGTGATCGCCGTGCACGAGGCCAGGCTCGCGGCCAACAGCTCCTGCGGGCTGGGGCCCGTGTCCTCGCCGCCCTTGTCGCTGGGCTCGTCGCTGCTGAGCTGGTGGTCGCGGATCCGGATCGCCTGGCGCAGGCTCCCGGAGCGGGTGGCGGTCGCCTTCATGGGGATGCCTTCGCTTCGAAGAAGAGGTTGGGTCGTCGGTCCTTCAGAGGCACGATGATGACAAACCGCTCACGCGAGCGGGCTGAACATGAGGCCAGTCGGCACCTTGGGATAGAAGAACGTCGATTTCGGGGGCATGTTGACGCCGGCCGCGGCGATCTCCTGGACCTGCTCGACCGGGCTGGAGCGCAGGAAGAAGGCGCAGTCGAACGCCTTGGACTGCACCAGCGACAGCGCCTCCTCGTCGGTGCGCGAGTACCCCAGGCCCTTCAGATGGGAGATGTCGTCTTCGGTCATCCCCAGGACGCCCTTGAAGACGAGCGCCTCCAGCACCGCGGTGTCCAGGTGGCGATAGGGCTCGGGGAAGTCGGCCAGCGCCGCGTCGGCCAGCGCCTGGTCCTTGAGCACGAGCCGGTAGGCCTGCTGGTGGAAGCTGTCGATGTAGCCCATCGTCAGCGGGGTGGGCGGGGCCGAGTCCTCGGGTGGGCGCAGCTCCGACGGCTCGATCGGCGTGATGTCGAACGTCTCGCGCAGGTACTTGCCGAGCTTCTGCTGGACGGCAGGATCCTTGACGTCGTTCAGCAGCCGATGGGTCGGGAAGATGGTCAGCCCCGGGTCCTGCAACGCCACCAGGCACATCAGGACGTAGCGGTGATCGCCCTCGCCGCCGATCTCCTCGGCGTACACGCGAGCGGTCTCGTAGCGGTGGTGGCCGTCGGCGATGAGCAGCTCGGTCTCGCCCATCGTCATCTTCACGCGGGCGATGGCCGCGCCGTCGTCGATGTGCCAGAGGCGGTTCAGCGTCCCGTCGGCGTCGGTCGCCTCGCCCCACGGGTCGCCGCCGAGGTGCGGCTCCAGCGCTCCCCAGGCCGCGCCGGCCGGGTCGTCGTAGAGGCTGAAGATCGGCGACAGGTTGGTCTGCGTCGCGCGCGTGAGCCGCAGGCGGTCCTCCTTGGGGCCCGGGTGCGTGCGCTCGTGCGGGCGGATCCGCCCTGCGCCGTACTCCTCGACGCGGACGCGGGCGAAGATGCCGCGGCGGGTGAGCGCCCGGCCGTCGGGGCCCGTGTAGTCCTGCTGCAGCGCCCACAGCGCGGGGCGCTGGTCGCGGACCACGGCGCCCTGGCGCTTCCAGAGCTCGAGCAGCCGCGCGGCCTCCTCGTAGGCGTCGCCGCCGAGCGGGGCGACGGGCAGGTCGACGTTGACGACGTTGTGCTGGGAGCGGGCGGCCAGCGCTGCTCGCTGCTCGGGATCGATGACGTCGTATGGCGGGGCGATCACCGACTGCAGCGAGCCGACGACCCCGAGGTCGTAGTGGAGTGCGCGGAAGGCTTGGACGTCGGCCATGGCGCCCGACCTTACCCGCCGCGCCGCGCGGCGTTTGCCTAGGAGCGTGGGTCCCTACCCCGCCGCGGGTTTCGCCCCCTGGGCGAACACCCGCAAGGGAACCTGGCCCTCTGGGCCTGTGTTCCCCCTAGCGGTGCTGGCGCCGACCGAAGTCGGTGGTGTAGGTCGCCCCGGCGACGGAGCTGCCGGCGCGTCGCGGCGCGCCGGGGGCGAGACCGATCCCGATCTCGCGGAAGCCGCGATCGAGGATGTTGCGGCGGTGCCCCGGCGAGCGCATCCAGGCGCTGACGATCTGCGCCGGGGTGGAGGCGGAGCCGCTGCCCCAGGCGAGGTTCTCGCCGAGCGACCAGGAGCGGACGCCGCGCAGGTAGCGCGTGTGCTTGATGCGCTGGGCCACCGTCGAGCCGCCGGGGGAGACATGGCCGAAGAAGCCCTGACGGACCATCAGGTGCGAGTACTTGACCGCCGCGTGGGTGAGCGAGACCTGTAGGCGCAGGCGCGGCAGACCATGGCGGGTGCGCTCCCGGTTGAGCAGGCAGAGCGTGGCGTGACGGGCCTGCGCGGTGCGCGAGACGGTCGGCCTGAGGCGCGCGCCGCCGCAGGTGGTGGCGGCGCTGGACGCGGCGGGGACGGCGGCCATGGCGGTCGCGGCGGTGGCGAACGCGGGCAGCAGGAAGCGGAGTCGGCTCATGGAGGGCGGCTCGAGGTCGGTCGGAGGAGCGAGGGAGAGGCCTCCGGTGCAGTCACGGAACATGCGGCCTCTGCTCCACGTGATCGACCCGCCATGGGCCGGTCCAGATGGCTTCTGGACGTCTGTTCTAGTCACTGTCAGACCGGTGACGTGGTCAAAGCGGCCATCGCTGCGCAACATCGTCACGGCGGCGTGGACGAGGCCCCGCCGCCGCGGTCGTGGCGGCCACTAGACTCGGCTCATCGGGGCGTGGCGCAGCCTGGTAGCGCACCTGCTTTGGGAGCAGGGGGTCGCCGGTTCGAATCCGGCCGTCCCGATCGACGAAAGGCCTGCACAGCGGACTAAAAGTGTCTCCGCTAACTGCTCGGGCTACCTTTCGGTCCACCACTTCGGTCCACCGCATCGGCTGCCGGTTGTCCTTACAAGCAGGCTGAGGAGACGCCATGGGAACCGGTCCTCGCCGGCCCTTTGAGGCAGTCGCGTCAGCTGGCTCAGTTCCCTCTCGGCGATTCGGGGGAGGGGTATTTCGGTGCTCGATCGACTGAGGAAGTGACCGCGAGAGCGAGGCACCCTTCGATGAGTGCCCAACCGAACAC
>JAWVGD010000103.1:0-5335 GCA_033855515.1 Baekduia sp. | reverse complement strand
CCGTACTGCACGGCCTCGCGGACGCGGGCACGGAACTCGTCCTCGGGATGCTCGTAGGCGTCCGGGGAGCGCTTGCCCTGCCCGAAGCCACAAAACGCACACCCCACGACACAGACGTTGGAGACGTTGATGTTGCGGTTGATCACGAACGTCACCGTGTCGCCCGCGAGCTCGGCGCGCAGCTCGTCGGCGGCGGCGCGCATGCCCTCGATCGCCGCCGGGTCGGTGGCCGCGAACATCGCCGTCAGCTCCTCGATCGACAACGCCTGACCATCACGCGCCTTCTCGGTCGCGGGCCCGACGAGCTCTGACTGGATCGCAAACGGCGCATCCTGGCGGCCCGAGCCGCCCCTTGGGATAAACGACCAGTACTTGACCTTGACGACGTCGAGCACGTGCTGCTCGACCCACCCCGGATCCAAATACTGGCCGTAGACGCACAGCCGCTCGGTCAGCGCGACGCCGTCCTGCGCCAACCGCTTGCGGACCTGATGCGGCGACGGGAACGGGTGCTCGGGGGAGATGTGGTCACCGTTGGCCGACAAGCCACCGAGATCGGTCGCGCCCGCAGCGACCAGCTCGGGCCAGTGCTCAGACAGGTTCGGCGGCACCTGGATCCCCACCCCGGGCAGCAGCTCGGCCGCGACACCGATCAGCTCGATCAGATCCGGAAGCGACACCGCCGACGCCCACTCGGGCACGCCTTCGATCGGCACGTCGCGCAGCCCGGTGCGCCAGAAGCGCTCCGCGGCATCGGTGGCGATGTCGGCCGGCTCCTGCCCGTAATACCTCCGATGCGGGACGAAGTTCTGCAGAATGACCTCCTGCAGATGACCGTGCTCGGCATGGACCTCGGCCAACGCCCGCAACGCCTCAACGCGGTCCTCCTTGGTCTCCCCGATCCCCACGAGGATCCCCGAGGTGAACGGGATCCTCAGCTCCCCCGCCCACCGGATCGTCTGCAGCCGCAACGCGGGGTCCTTCGTCGGCGAGCCCTGATGGGCGACGAGATCGTCGCGCATCGACTCGAGCATCAGCCCCTGCGACGCCGTCACCTCGCGCAGCCGGCCCAGCTCCTCACGCGTCACCGCACCCAAGTTCGTGTGCGGCAACAGCCCACGCTCCAACGCGCGCTCACAACACCACACCACGTAGGCGACGAAGTCCTCAAACCCCAGCTCGGCCAGCCGCGCCCGGACGCCCGGATGATGCGCCGGATCATCCCCGGTGAGGATCAACAACTCCTTGACCGACCGCTTCGCGGCACGGTCCAGCAACTCCAGCACCTCATCCGGCGAATGCAGATGGGTCTGGTGCGTCTGAAAGGCGCAGTACTTGCAATGCGAGACACAGGTCCGCGAAAGCGACAGCGTCAGATTGCGCGAGAAGGTCACACGGCGGCGCACATCCCTGATCCTACGACGCCCGCCGCCCTATCCTCCCGCGCCGATGTCCCGCCGTCCGCTCACCGCCCTCTCCCTGCTCGTCGCGCTCGTCCTCGTGGCGGGCTGCGGCACCTCCGGCAACGCCAGCGACACCCGTCCCGATCAGGACGCCAGGCTGCTGCTGGACTTCGCGCCCAACGCCGTGCACTCCGGGATCTACCTGGCCAAGCAGCGCGGCTACGACGAGGCCGAGGGCGTCCGGCTGGACGTCCAGGTGCCCGGCGCCTCGACCGACGGCATCAAGGCGCTGCTGAGCGGCCAGGCGGATCTGGCGATCGTCGACATCCACGACCTCGCGATCGCCCGCGCCAAGGGGCGCGACGTCGTCGGCGTGATGGCGGTCGTCCAGACCCCGCTGGCCGCGGTCCTGGCCCAGCCGGGGATCACGCGACCGCGCGAGCTGACCGGCAAGAAGGCGGGCGTGACCGGCCTGCCGAGCGACGACGCGGTCCTGGACTCGATCGTCGCCGGAGACGGAGGCGACCCCGCCAAGGTGCACAAGGTCACGATCGGCTTCAACGCGGTGCAGTCGCTCCTGGCGCGCAAGGTCGACGGCGCGACCGCGTTCTGGAACGCCGAGGGCGTCGCGCTGAAGGCCAAGCGCCCGGGCGTGCACGAGTTCCGCGTCGACGAGTTCGGCGCGCCGACCTATCCCGAGCTGGTGCTGGCCACCTCGCGGGAGACGCTCCAGACCAACGCGCCGGTCGTCCGCGCGGCGATCCGGGCACTGCGACGCGGCTACGAGGCGACGATCAACGACCCCGAGTCGGCCATCAGCGCGCTCACCGACGCCGACCCGACGATCAAGCGCCCGCTGGCCCAGGCGGAGCTCGACGCGGTCAGCCCGTCGTTCACGGCCGGCGCCCGCGCCTTCGGCGTGCTGGACCCGGCCAAGCTCGCCGCCTGGGCGACCTGGGAGCAGAAGTTCGGCATCGTCAAGACCAAGCCCGACGTCGCCGCGGCGTTCGACCCGGCGGTGTCGAGCACGGGCCTCAAGACCGACCCGAACGCCTGAGCCACCTGCGGGCGGGTCGGCGGGCGCGGAGCGCTACTGGCCGCGGATGCGCTTGAACTCTTGGCGGACCGACTCGGGCCGCCCCCACATCGGGACGACCTCGACGCGGCCGCTGCGGACCTCGCGGAACGCGATCTCCCCCGACAGGCCCGCGTTGTCGAGCAGCTTCAAGGCGCCGTGGACGGCGGGCGCCGCGGACGCGTGCCCGAAGCGGTGGGCCACCAGGATGCGCCAGTGCCAGTCGTGCTTGGAGTACGGCTGGGCGTTGACCGTGCTGAGATAGACACAGCCGTCGACGTAGCGCGTCTCGTCGTGGATGCGGACGTCGAGCTGCAGATCGGTCCAGTCGTCGGGCAGCGAGTCGACGACTTCCTGGAAGGTGTCAGCGAGGGCCATCGTCCTTGATCGTACCGGCCGAACGACCAGGATTCGTCCTGCCCGGGCCGCGGCGGGAGCAGACTGGCCCGATGTTCGCGCTCCGCCTGGCGCTGGTCGCCGCCGTCATGGCCGCGGCCCTTCCCGCGGCCGCCTCCGCCGCGCTCACCAAGGTCGCCGACCCGATCAACGTCGCGCCGGACGCTGCGGTTCCGCTGGGCCAGCTCTACCCGGACGTCGCGATGGCGTCCGACGGCAGCTTCGCCGTGTCCTACGTCGAGCAGGACAACCCCGACGAGCAGGTGTGGGTCCAGCGCTTCTCCGCCGGCCTCGCGAAGGTCGGCGACCGCATCCGCGTCGGCCTCGCCACGCAGCGCAACACGCAGTCCTCGATCGCGATGGCGCCTGACGGCCGGTTCGCCGTGGCCTTCCAGACCTTCCCGCCGTCGGGCACGCCGTCGTCGCTCATCGAGGTCCAGCGCTTCACGGCCGACGGCACGCCGGTCGGCGCGCCGCTGGTGCCCGACAGCGTCAACCGCGTCAACGACGGCGCGCCGCCGGCGCACGCGATGGCCGACGACGGCCGCCTGGCGGTCGCGTGGATCGTGAGCCCGTCCACGCTGAGCCTGCGCACCTATGACGCCGCCGGCGCGCCGCAGACCGCGGTGCAGCCGCTCGACACCAAGGCTCCGAACAATGCGCGTCCGTCGATCGGGATGGCCGGCGACGGCCACTTCGTCGTCACCGCGGCGGCGACCCCGGCCATGGCTACGCCAGGCGGCGTGCCCAGCTGGCGTTTCCATGCCGACGGGACCCCCGACGGAACCAAGGCGCCGCTCTACACCGGCGAGGTCAACACGTTCTACCCGGAGCCGACGATCGGGATGGGCGACGACGGTCGGAGCTTCCTGGCCTTCGACGGGGGACACGACGCCGGCAGCTCCGAGAGCGACGTCTGGGGGATGCGCTTCGACGCGGCCGGGACGGCGATCGGCGCGCGGTTCGGCGTCAGCGACTTCACCGCATATGCCCAACGCGGTGCCGACGTCGAGGTCACCGACGACGGCGGCGCCCTCGTCGCCTACGAGGGCCAGAACGGCACGCAGCAGTGGGGCTACCTCCGCCGCTTCGGCGCCGACGGCACGCCCGACGGCATCGAGGAGCACGTCAGCACGTCTTCGGGGAACGGAACGCAGGCCGTACACGTCGACACCGACGGCCGGGCTCGCGCGGCGATCGCCTACGCCGACTCCTTCTCCGGCGCGTTCGCCGAGGTCATGGTCGGCCGATGGAACTTCGCGCCGGTCAGCGATCCGTCGCCCGTGGTCGGCCCCGGCCCGGCGCCCGCCGCCGACCCGGTGCAAGCGGCCGTCGTCGCCCCGGCCGCCCCGCCGAAGGTCGGCACGGCCGCCGGCACGCCCAAGGTCGCAGACGTCGTCACCTTCCCTGCCGCCACGTCGTGCGCAAGCAGGCGGAGCTTCGGTATCCGGCTGCGGGTCCCGAAGGGCTCGAACGTCACGCAGGCGACCGTCAAGGTCAACGGCCGGACGGTCGCGGTCCGCAAGGGCACGCGGCTGCGCTCGACCGTCGACCTGCGCAACATGCCCAAGGGGCGCTTCACCGTCGCCATCGAGCTGAAGCTCGCCGACGGCAGGACGGTCAAGGGCACGCGCGCCTACCGCACCTGCACCGCCAAGCGCAAGGGCGGCAAGCACAAGGTGTAGGCCTACACGACGCCGAGCGTGTCGGCGATCAGGAAGACGTTCAGCGACGAGATGATCAGCGCGACGACGCCCGCGGTGGCGGTGGTCAGGCGCCGGTTGACCAGCGCGCCCATGATGTCCCGGCGTCGCGTCAGCAGGACGAGCGGCACGAGCGCGAACGGGATCCCGAAGGACAGGAACACCTGGCTGATCACCAGCGCCTTGGTCGGATCCACCCCGATCGCGAGCACGATGAGCGCCGGCGTCATCGTCACCGCGCGGCGCAGGATCAGCGGGACGCTGCGCTCGATGAAGCCCTGCATCACCACCTGCCCGGCGTACGTTCCGACGCTGGAGGAGGCGAAGCCCGAGGCGAGCAGCGCCAGGGCGAACGCGATCGCCGCCGATGGGCCGACGAGCTCCCGGAACCCGGCGTGCGCCTTCTGGATCGTGTCGACCTCCGGCCCCTGGCCGAAGAACAGCGACGCCGCGATGACCAGCATGGACATGTTGATGATCCCGGCCAGGCCCATCGCGATCGACACGTCGACGCGGTTGAAGCGCAGCAGCGTCCGGCGTTCGGCGTCGTCGTGCGCGGTCACCCGGTTCTGCGTCAGCGCCGAGTGCAGGTAGATGACGTGCGGCATGACCGTCGCGCCGAGGATGCCGGTCGCCAGCAGGATCGAGTCGCTGCCGGCGAAGTGCGGGACGAACCCCTTGGCCGCCTCGCCGGCGTCGAAGCCGATGCGCAGCGTGTCGTAGAGGAAGCCGAGCAGGATGATTGCCAGGAAGCCGAG
>JAWVGD010000102.1:0-3943 GCA_033855515.1 Baekduia sp. | reverse complement strand
GGGGTGGCGTCGGCGATCGCTACGGGCTTGCTGGTGGCCGCTGCCGCTGTGTCGGCGACGCTGGTGGCCTTGGGCGCGGGCGCCGCGGTGGTATCCGCGATCGCCGTGGGCTTGCTGGTGGCCGCTGCCGCTGTGTCGGCGACGTTGGTGGCCTTGGGCGCGGGCGCCGGTGCGCTGCTGCTGTCGGCGGCGGACTTGGGCGCGGCTGCGGCGCTGGTGTCCACCGCCGGTTGAGCCGATGAGGACCCCTCAGCGGGGGCGGACGGTGCGCTGGTCACGTTCGGCGCCGCCCCGGCCGCATCGGCTGCCTTGGTTGCCGCGCCGGCTGCTGGGGTTCCGGAACCGGCGCTTTGGAGCGTTCCCGTGACGTTACTCATGCTGGACCTCTCGCTGTTGCAGTTCTGGTCGATCGATGCCCACAGCGTCACCGCGGGAGGATTCGCACAACCTCGGCCGCTGAACCGATGTTTTTTGGGTACCACCTAGGACATCACGGAGGCGGTTCGGGGGCCCGCCGCAGCACCGGGCGAGGGCCGCGGACCCGTGCAATTGCTGAGGAGGTGGCACGAATGCCTGACGCGGTCTTGATCGCGGATCCGGACGCCGACGCCAGGCACGAGCTCAGACGGGTCCTAGAAGGCGCAGGCTTCCGGGTCCTGGAGGCCGCCGAAGGCGACGAGGCCCTCGCCAAGGCACGGTCCAGTTGGCCGGCCGCGGCGATCCTGGAGATCCCGCTCGGCACGCTTTCGGGCTATGAGGTGTGCCGGGCGCTGAAGACGGAGATGGGGCCCGAGTTGGCGGTGATCTTCCTCTCCGGCGTGCGGACCGAGTCCTATGACTGCGTCGCCGGGCTGATGCTCGGCGCCGACGATTACGTGGTCAAGCCGTCGGCGCCCGACGAGGTGCTGGCACGGCTGCGCAACGTCATGGAACGCGTCCGGCCGCAACACATGGCGACCCACGGCCGGCTGACGCGCCGCGAGCACGAGGTCCTCGGGCTGCTGGGCGAGGGCCTGAAGTGGGCCGACATCGCCGCGCGCCTCACCATCAGCCCCAAGACCGTCGCCACGCACGTGGAGAACATCCGGCGCAAGCTCGGGGTCAACAGCCGCGCCGAGGCGATCGCCGTCGCCTACCGCGAGGAGCTCCTTCCGCCCCCGGCGGGGCGCACGGGCGCCTGAACCCGTCCGTCGGCCCGCCCGAGCGCCGGAGCGCCCGAGCGCCGCTCAGCCGCGCGCCCGCGCCTCGGCCGTCTGCTTGAGGTGGCGGAGCCACGCGTGCAGCGAGCCGTCGAGCGCCGCCTGCATCTCCGGCACGCGCGCCTCGATCGGCTCGCCCTCCCATGATTCCTCGGTGTGGACCATCACCCCGGCGTTGCGCTCGTCCAGGGTCCATAGGTGCACGGCGACGATGCCCTGGGCCGGACCGCCCCACACGATCCGCGTCGGCGCCTCGACCTCCTCGACGGTCGAGGTGATGTCCAGGCCGCCGGTCTGCCAGCGGAACACCGAGCCGACCGCGAGCGGTCCGTCGGCCTCCGCGCCGTCGACCTCGGGCTGCCACGACGGCCAGCCCGCGACGTCGGTCTGGATCGCCCAGATCGTCTCGATCGGCGCGTCGATCAGGATCTCGTCGCGCGTGACGACCGGTGCCTCGTTGTTGATTTCCATCGGCAGGCTCCTCGGGAGGGGATGGGCTATATGCCGCGCAGTCTCGCTCCCCCGGCGGATGCCGGCAAGTGGCCCGCCCGTGCGCGGGCGCCGCTACGCCGGCGAGATCGCGCGACGGCTCAGCAGCAGCGCGCGCAGCGCCGGCAGCTCGTCGGGCGCGAACCACGGGACGGCGTCGTGGGTCCGGCGCGTCCCGAGCCGGGCGGTCAGGCCGGCGCACAGCCGCGCGCGGCCCAGCTCGTCCAGCGGGCCGGTGACCAACGCGAGGTCGATGCGTGGGTCGTCGGCCAGCCCGTGCTCCTCGGCCAGCGCGGCGATGCGGCCGGCGGCCTCGTCGGCGTCGAACATCGACGCGTCGACGGCGAGCGTCGTGTCGGGGAGGTCGGCCAGCGCCGCCGCCCAGGTCGCCAGCAGGGACGGATCGCGCACGATCTCGTCGGCGTCGACGGACACGACCTGCGCCCGCGCGCCGCGCAGCGGCTGCGGCCCGAGCCCATCGGGCAGCGTGGCGCGCACGCCGGCCAGCACGCCCCGCGCGTCCTCGCAGAACGGGTCGGCCCCCGCCGCGCGCACCGCCGCGCCAAGCGCGCCATGCACGTCGCCCCCGGCCAGCAGCGCGCGCGCCTCGGCCATCGCGTCCCGGCACGCCACGCGCGCCGCGTCGTCGACCTCCACCAGTGCCACGAACGGCGTCCCCGCCGCCTCGAGCGCCTCGGCGGCGAGCCGCGCGAACGCGTCCCAGGAGCGCTCGAGGTCCTCGACGCTCGTCGCCGGCACCTCGACGTGGCGCAGGAACCAGCGCTGCAGCCGCAACCCCTTCAACAACTCGCGCAGCCGCGCCGCGCCCTGCGCGCCCAGCGACATGTTGCTGCCGTGGAAGCGGTAGAGCGTGCGCGGCAGCGGCAGGTAGGCGACCTCGGCGAACTGCGCCGTGCGCGCGGCCAGCCACCAGTCGGCCCACGCCATCGCGTCGGGGATGGGGAAGAGGACGTCGCGCAGCGTGCCGCGCACGACGATCGACGAGCCCGTGACGAGGTTCTGCCCCAGGAAGCGCCCGAGGCCGCGGCCTGACGGCGGCCGCTCGCCGGCCAGCCACGACTCCTGCAGGACGCGCCCCGCCTCGTCGATCACGCGCATGTCGGTGTAGACCAGGCCCACCTCCGGCCGCGCCGCGAGCACCTCGACCTGGGCGCGCAGCTTGTCGGCCGGCCACGCGTCGTCGGCGTCGAGGATCGCCAGCAGGTCGGCGTCGAGCGCGACCTCGGCGGCCGCCGCCCGGTTCACCGCGCCCACGCTCCCGCGGTTCTCCTGCCGGATCAGCGTGACGCGCGCGGGGTCGCCGGCGGCGATCGCCTCCACCACGGCCGCCGTGCCGTCGGTCGACCCGTCGTCGACGACGACCACGTGCACCAAGTCGCTCGGATAGTCCTGCGCCAGCGCGCTGCGAACCGCCTCGGCGACGAACGGCTCCGCCTCGTACGCGGCGACCAGGACGCACACGCGAGGCAGCGGAGCCATGCTCAGCCGAGCGCCGTGATGAGCCGGTGCAGGTCGTCGGCGTCGTTGTAGGCGCCGACCGAGGCCCGCAATCGCCCGACGCCCGGCAGGTTGCGCACGATGACGCCGGCCTCCTCCAGCCGGTCGCGCACCGAGATCGCCTCCGCGTCCGGATCGGCGCCGCCGGCGGCCCAGGCGACGAGCGTCGAGTCGCCGCGCCCGACGACCTCGTGGCCGGCGTCCGCCAGCATCTTCGCGAGCCGCGCCGCCCCGGCGATCGCGGCGGCCTGCAGCTCGGCGAACCCGGCCTCGGCCAGGACGTCGTAGGCGGCCACTGCGGCGGCGACCGTCGGCAGGTCCTGTGACGGCAGGTCGTGTCGGCGGGCGTCGTCGGTGAGCCCGCTCTGCAGTCCGCGGTCGTGCTCGGCCACGCCGCGATAGGCGACCAGCGGCGAGGCGACGCGCTCGCGCCACGCCGGGTCGATCCACAGCATCCCGCAGCCCACGGGCCCGCACAGCCACTTCTGGCCCGAGCCGGCGTAGAACGCCACGCCCAGGGACCCCAGGTCGACCGGGATCGCGCCCGCGCTCTGCGCGCCGTCGAGCAACACGGGGATGTCGCGCTCGCGCGCCGCCGCCACGAGCTCGGCCACCGGCGCGAGCGCGCCGCTGTGCCACGACACGTGCGAGCAGGCGACCAACTTGGTGTTCTCGCGCAGCTCGCCCGGCAGCTGGGCCAGCGGAACGGCGCGGACGCTCACCCCGCGCTGCAGGCG
>JAWVGD010000101.1:0-8628 GCA_033855515.1 Baekduia sp. | reverse complement strand
CCCCCCACGGGTCTGTCCCGTACCACGGTCTCCTCGTTGATCGGCGATCTCGTCCGCGACGGCCTCGTCGCCGAGCGTGTGGACCACAGCTCCGCCCCGGGAGCGCAGGGCGGACGGCCGCCGGTGCTCGTCTCCCTCGACCGCCGCGCCGGCGCGGCCGTGGGCGTCGACTTCGGCAAGACGCACGTCACCGTCGCGGTCGCCGATCTCGGCCACACCGTGCTCGCCGAGGTCCGCCGCCAGCTGCCCGGCGACCACCGCGCCCAGGAGGGCCTGCAGACCGCGGCCGAGCTCGTGGACGCGGCCCTCGCCGAGGCCGGCGTGGACCGCAGCCTCGTCCTCGGCGTCGGGATGGGTCTGCCGGGGCCCGTTCATTCCGACACCGGCATCGTCGGATCCGAGGCCATCCTGCCCGGATGGGTCGGGGTCACGGCCGCGCGGGCGATGAGCGACCGCCTCGGCCTGCCCGTGCGCGTGGACAATGACGCGAACCTCGGTGCCCTGGCCGAGCACGTCTGGGGCGCCGGCGAGGGCGTCGACGACATGATCTACCTGAAGCTGGCGACGGGCATCGGCGCCGGGCTCGTGCTCGGCGGCCGGCTCTACGTCGGGGTCGGTGGCACCGCCGGCGAGATCGGCCACACGATCATCGACGAGCACGGTCCCGTCTGCCGGTGCGCGAATCGCGGATGTCTGGAGACGCTGGCCAGCGGCGCGGCCACCGTCGACCTCCTCCGCCCCACCCTCGGCGACGACCTCACGCTGTCGCGCCTCGTCGAGCTGACCGTCGAGGGCCACCCCGCCTGCCGCCGCGTCGTCGCCGACGCCGGCCGCCACATCGGCCGCGCGGTGGCCAACCTCGTCAACCTGCTGAACCCGAGCCGCGTGGTCGTCGGCGGCGAGCTCGCCGCCTGCGGCGACGTGCTGCTGGACCCGCTGCGCCAGGAGTGCCTGCGCCACGCCATCAGCAGCGCCGGCGACGACGTCGAGATCGCCCACGGGCCGCTCGGCGACCGCGCGCAGGTCCTGGGGGCACTGGCCCTGGTGCTGCAGGACGCCGAGACCTTCTCGACGCCCGTCGACCATCTGGCCGAGGCGGCGACGTGACCGAACTTTCCCCCCATACCAGTCCCCTGCACCTCGAGGAGGAGCGTGCTTTCCATGCGTAGTACGAAGTTGCTGGCGGTGTTCGCCGCCGGCGCACTCTCATTCGGTGTTGCCGCGTGCGGCAGCAACAACAACAAGAGCAGTTCCACCGGTGGCTCGTCCACCACGGCGGCCTCGTCCGGCGGCGGCGCGAAGAAGATCGCCCTGCTGCTGCCCGAGTCCAAGACCGCGCGGTACGAGTCCCAGGATCGCCCCAACTTCGAGGCGAAGCTGAAGGCGCTGTGCGCGGACTGCACCATCATCTACTCCAACGCCGACCAGGACGCCGCCAAGCAGCAGCAGCAGGCTGAAGCGGCCCTGACCCAGGGCGCCAACGTGCTCGTCCTGGACCCGGTGGACTCCGCTTCTGCAGCGTCCATCGTCACGCGTGCGGCGCAGTCGAAGGTCCCGGTCATCTCGTATGACCGTCTGATCCTCAACTCGAAGCCGGACTACTACATCTCGTTCGACAACGTCCAGGTCGGCAAGCTCCAGGGCACCAGCCTGATCGACAAGCTCAAGGCCGATGGGTCGAAGGGCTCGATCGTGATGATCAACGGCGCTCCGACCGACAACAACGCGAAGCTGTTCAAGCAGGGCGCGCACAGCGTCATCGACGGCAGCGGCTTCAAGGTCGCCAAGGAGTACGACACGCCCGACTGGTCGCCCGACAAGGCCCAGCAGGAGATGGAGCAGGCGATCACCGCCCTCGGCAAGACCGGGTTCGTGGGCGTCTACTCGGCCAACGACGGCAACGCCGGCGGCATCGTCGCGGCGATGAAGTCCAACGGCGTCGACCCCAAGAAGATCCCGATCACGGGTCAGGACGCCGAGCTGGCGGGCGTGCAGCGCATCGTCGCGGGCACGCAGTACATGACGGTCTACAAGGCCATCAAGGCCGAGGCCGAGGCCGCGGCTCAGCTCGCCTACGACCTGTCGCAGGGCAAGACGCCCTCCGCGTCCACGGTCAACGGCAAGACGAACAACGGCCAGGTCGACGTGCCGTCGGTGCTGCTGACCCCCGTTGCGGTGACGAAGGCCAACATCAACGACACGATCATCAAGGACGGCTTCTGGAAGGCGTCTGAGATCTGCACGTCGCAGTACGCTGCCGCGTGCAAGGCTGCCGGCATCCAGTAGCAGCCTGATCTGAGGAGGAGAGCCCGAGATGGCGGAGACAACCCCCCTGCTCGAAATGCAGGGGATCACCAAGAGGTTCGGCGCGGTTCGCGCGCTGAACGGCGTGGACTTCCGCGTCATGCCTGGCGAGGTCGTTGGCCTCGTCGGTGACAATGGCGCAGGGAAGTCCACGCTCGTCAAGGTCATCTCGGGCATCCACCCGGCAGATGAAGGCGAGTACCTGTGGAACGGCCAGAAGGCCAAAGTGAACGTCCCGCAGGACGCCACCGGCCTGGGGATCGCGACGGTCTACCAGGATCTGGCGTTGTGCGACAACCTCGACGTCGTCGAGAACCTGTACCTCGGTCGCGAGTCGGTCGCAGGCGGCCTCCTCGACGAGGTCGTCATGGAGAACAAGGCCAACGAGCTGCTGGCCGAGCTGTCGGTGACCACGATCCAGTCGGTTCGTGGCGAGGTCGGGGCCATGTCCGGCGGGCAGCGGCAGTCGGTCGCCATCGCGCGCTCGCTGCTGGGCGAGCCGAAGATGGTCATCCTCGATGAGCCGACCGCGGCGCTGGGCGTCGCGCAGACCGCGCAGGTCCTGGCGCTGATCAAGCGCCTCAAGGGCCGCGGCCTCGGCGTCATCGTCATCAGCCACAACCTTCGCGACATCTTCGAGGTCGTCGATCGCATCTTCGTCATGCGACTCGGCACAGGCGGCGGTGAGTTCGACATCAAGGCGACCAACGAGCAGGAGGTCGTCGCCGCCATCACCGGCCTCACCGGTGACAACCGCAAGACGGAAGGAACGGTGACCTCATGAGCACCACCGCCGCCCCTACCCCGCCGCCCACCGAGCCCGATCCCACGGCCGCCGCCGCGCAGAAGGAGTCGCTGCCGACCTCCGGCCGGGACCTGTTCAACCGCATGCGAACCGGTGACCTCGGGTCGCTGCGCGTGCTCGTCCTGCTGGCGATCGTCTGGGCGATCTTCCAGTCGCAGGAGAGCCGGTTCCTCAGCTCCACCAACATCGTCAACCTCTCGCTGCAGATCACCGCGGTCGCCCTCATCTCGGTGGGCGTCGTGCTGGTCCTCCTGCTCGGCGAGATCGACCTCTCCGTCGGCGCCGTGTCGGGCGTCTGCTCGGCCATCGTGGCGGTCCTCAGCGTCAAGCACGGCTGGGCGCCGGTTCCCGCGATCATCGCCGGCGTCGGCGTCGGCGCCGCGATCGGCCTCTTCCAGGGCTTCGTCTCCACGAGATTCGGGATACCGACGTTCGTCGTCACCCTGGCCGGTCTGCTGGGCTGGCAGGGCCTGCAGCTCAAGGTGCTGGGCGAGACCGGCACGGTCAACCTCCTTCCCGGCCTGCTGACCGATCTGGCCGGCAAGTTCCTGGCCGACGCGACCGGCTGGATCGTGGCCATCGTCGCGATCGTCGTCTACGGGCTGGGGAACCTGCGCAGCCGCCAGCGCCGCGTGTCGGCCGGCCTCAACGCGCCGTCGATGCTGCTGGTCGGCATCCGCATCGGCGCGGTGGCGCTCGCCGGGCTGCTGTTCGTCTACGTCGCCAACAAGGACCGCGGCGTGCCGGTCGCGGTGCTGATCCTCCTCGGCTTCGTCGCCGGGTTCGACTTCTGGACGCGGCGCACGCGGTTCGGCCGCCACATCTACGCGACCGGCGGCAACATGGAGGCCGCTCGCCGCGCGGGCATCAACGTGTTCCGCGTGCGCGTCATCGTGTTCTCGCTGGCGTCGTCGATGGCGGCGGTCGGCGGCATCATGGCGGCATCGCGGCTGCTGGCCGTCAACCAGAGCTCGGGCGGCTCGGACCTGCTGCTGAACTCGATCGCCGGCCCGGTCATCGCGGGCACGAGCCTCTTCGGCGGCCGCGGCAACGTCTGGAGCGCGCTGCTCGGCGCCCTGGTCATCGGCTCGATCTCCAACGGCATGGACCTCCTGGCCTACACGTCGGCCACGAAGTTCATGGTCACCGGCGCGGTGCTCCTCGGCGCCGTCGTCCTGGACTCCGCCGCCCGCATGGGCCGCGCTGCGTCCGGCCGCGTGTAGCCTCCGCTCCACGCGCCACAGCATCGGGGCGGGCGGTCTTCGGACCGCCCGCCCTTTTTCGTGGGCGGACCCTGGCGCTTGGCGTTTCGCGGCCTCCTGCGGTAACTTGCGGTCATATGCGGACGACTGCGGTATTGCCGGATCAGCGGCGTGACGCGATCCTCGGATCGCTGGCTCGTGACGGGCGCGTCGTCGCCGCGGAGCTGGCGGCCACGCTCGGCGTCTCCGACGACACCGTCCGCCGCGACCTCGACGAGCTCGCCGCCGCCGGGCACATCCGGCGCGTGCGCGGCGGCGCGCTTCCGGCGTCGGTCGTCGTCCCGCCGCGGATGGCCGACCGCCGGGAGCTGCACGCCGCCGAGAAGACGCGCATCGCCCGCCGCGCCGCGGCGCTGCTGGCCGACGAGCCGGTCCTGTCGCTGGCGGGCGGCACGACGACGCTGGCGATCGCGCGCGAGCTCGCGCGCGACGGGCGCCGCCGCACCGTGCTGACGACGAGCCCCGACATCGCGCGGGCGCTGGCCGACGCACCGGGCGAGATCCTGCTGGCGGGCGGGCTCCTGGAGCCCGACTCGCGCACGACGGTGGGCGCCGAGGCGCTGGCCTCCGTGCGCCGCGTCCGCCCCACGGTCGCCGTGCTGGGCGCGTGCAGCCTGCACGCCGCCGTAGGCCTCACGACGCTGTCGGCCGGCGAGGCCGAGGTCCTGCGGGCCCAGGCCGAGTGCGCCGGGCGGCTCATGGTCGCGACGCAGTCGGCCAAGCTGGGCTTCAGCGCCGCGCACTTCGTGGCGGCGGCCGCCGACGTCGCGCAGCTGGTCACCGACGAGGGCGCGCCCGCGGCGGAGCTGATCGCGCTGCGCGAGCTCGGCGTCGACGTGGAGCTCGCGTGAGGCTCGGGCCGCGCACCGCGATCGCGGCGATCTTCGGCCTCAACGGGGCAGCGCTCGGCACGTGGGGCGCGCGAATCCCCGCCGTGCAGGACCACCTCGACGTCGGGCCCGGCGGGCTGGCGGTCGCGCTGGCCGGCTTGGCCGCCGGCGCGATGGTCGCGATGCCGGCCGCCGGCCGCCTGGCCAGCCGGCGCGGCAGTGCCGTGGTCGTGCGGCTGGCCGTCGTCGCCCTCGGACTCGGCCTCATGCTGCCGGCGCTGATGCCGACGATCGCGCTGGTCACGATCTCGACGTTCCTGCTCGGCGTCGCCAACGGGAGCCTCGACGTGTCCATGAACGCCCAGGCGGTCGAGGTCGAGCGCCGCATGGGCCGCCCGATCCTCTCCTCCGTGCATTCCGCGTTCAGCTTCGGCGGCCTGCTCGGGGCCGGGGCCGGCGCGACCGCCGCCGCTCTGGGCATCGGCGCGCTGGTGAACTTCCTGGCCGTCGGCGTGGTCGTCGTGGTGGCGGGCGGCGTGGCCACGCGGAGGCTGATCCCCGACGGCCCGACGCCCGCCGGCCACGACGATGCCGGCACGCCCATCCCCACGGCGGGCGCCCGCGGCCGCTGGTTCCTGCGGGTGCTGGCCTTCGCCGCCTTCTTCGCCGAGGGCGCCACGCTGGACTGGAGCGCGGTGCATCTGCGCTCGATCGGCGCCGGCGCCGCGATCGCCGCCCTGGCGTACGCGTCGTTCTCGGTGACCATGGCATCGGGCCGCCTGGCGGGCGACCGGCTGAGCGAGGCCTGGGGACCGGTGCGCCTGGCCCGCCGCGGCGGGACGCTCGCGGCGGTGACGATGGCGATCGCGCTCGCCGCCGGAATCCCGGGGGTCGCGCTCGCCGCCTACCTGGCGCTCGGCGCCGGCCTGTCGGTCATCGTCCCGTTGATCTTCCGCGCCGCGGCCGCCGGCGCCGACGCCGGCCCGGCGCTTGCCGGCGTGGCCACATCCGGCTATCTGGGCCTGCTCGCGGGACCGCCGGCGATCGGCGCCGTGGCCACGGTGACGTCGGTCCCGGCGGCGCTGGTGCTCGTCGTCGCCGCGACCGCCGGGGTCGCCCTCGGCGCCGGCGCCCTGCGCCCGCCGCGGTCAGCGACCGTCTCGACGCCGTCCGACCTGCCCCACCCGACGACGACTGCGAGGGCCGCATGACCCCGGCGTTCTCCGCCATCCTCAGCGACCTCGACGGCGTCCTGGTCGACTCGGGCGACTCGATCGAGATCACCTGGGGCACGTGGGCCCGGTCGCACGGGCTCGATCCGGCCGTGCTCGAGGGCCGCATCCACGGCCGCCCGTCGGGCGACGTCATCCGCGAGGTCGCGCCGCACCTCGACCTCGCCGAGGAGTCGGCGGTGATCGCCCAGATGGACATCGACGGCCCGCCCGCGCGCCTGCTGCCCGGCGCCGCCGAATTGCTGCTCGGCGCTGCCGGCCTGCCGCTGGCGATCGTCACGTCCTGCCCCGACGCGCTGGCCCGTGAGCGCCTGCGCCACGCCGAGCTGCCCACCCCGCCGGTGCTCGTGACCGCCGACCGCGTCTCGGCCGGCAAGCCCGACCCGGAGTGCTACCGGCTGGCCGCGACCGAGCTCGGCGTCGACCCCGGCGACTGCGTCGTCTTCGAGGACGCGCCGGCCGGCATCGCGGCGGCCCGGGCGGCGGGCGCGACGGTCATCGCGATCGCCACGACGCATGACCGCGCCGAGCTGCAGGAGGCCGACACGATCGTCGGATCCGTCGCCGAGGGGCTGGCGCTGATCGCCGCGGGCTACAGGCCTAGCTCGGACCGGTAGGTCACGCGATACTGGCGGCGCGCGTCGAGGACCTTGCGGACGTAGTCGCGCGTCTCGCCGAACGGGATCGCGCCGATGTCCAGCGCGTGGTTGCTCGCCCGCGCCCGGGCGATCCACTTGTCGACGTTGCCCTCCCCCGCGTTGTAGGCGGCCAGCACGAGCGGGACGTCGCCCCCGTAGCGCCGCAGCAGGTAGCGCAGGTAGAACGTGCCGTAGGCGATGTTGACCTGCGGCGTCCCCAGATCGGCGACCGTGAACGCCGTGCCGCCGGACTTCTGGGCGATGTACTTGGCGGTGGCGGGCGTCAGCTGCATGAGCCCGAGGGCCCCGGCCGACGACGTGCGCCCGTCGATGAAGTGCGACTCGGCGTAGATGACGGCAGCGACGAGCGCCGGATCGATGGCCTTGTCGTGCGCCTGCTGGCGGATGATGTCCTCGTGGCGCAGCGGCAGCTCGATCTCGCGCACCGCGTGGTGGAACAGCGGCCGCAGCACCACCGCCGCCCCGGCGGCGAGGAGCACCGCGAGCAGGATCGCGCCGATCCGGCGCCGGCGCAGCTGCCCACGGCGGCGTGACGCCGCCGAGCGGCGGGAGGACGGGCGCGCCGGCGAACGGCGCGCGGCGCTGGCGGTGCGCGCGCTCACGAGGACGCCAGCTTCGCAAGCAGCTCGGCCAGCGTGCGCTCGAGGTCCGCCTCGGAACCGTCGTTGTGCACGACGAAGGTCGCACGTTGCGCCTTCTCGTCCTGCGTGAGCTGGCGGGCGGCGCGCTCGTCGACGGCCTCGTGGCCGCGAGCGCCGGCGCGCTCGCGACGCACCGCCTCGTCGGCGACCACCGCGATGGTCGCGTCGTACATGCCGTCCAGGCCGGCCTCGAAGAGCAGGGGAGTCTCCACCACCGCAGCCTTCGGCGCCGGGTCGGCCGCCTCCTGCTCGGCCCGGAACGCGATGACCCGCCGGCCGACCAGCGGCCACAACAGCTCCTCGAGCCACCGGCGCTCCTCGGGCGCCGAGAACACGTGACGCGCGATCGCGCCGCGATCCACGACGCCGCCGGGCGCCACGTCGGGGCCCCAGCGGCCGACGACCGCGTCGCGCACCGTGGCCGAGCCGTACAGCTCGTGCACGACCGCGTCGGTCGACAGCGTGGCCGCGCCGAGACGCCGCAGCGCCGCGCAGGCGGTCGACTTCCCGGACCCCAGACCGCCGGTGAGCCCGACGAAGGGCACACCACGACCAGCGGCCGCGCCGGAATCGGCGCGGCCGCTGGTCACAGCGTTCTGATCAGAGGATGCGGCCACCGGCCGCGCCTCCTAGGCCTCGGGCTCGGCGTCGCCCTCGGGCGCGGCTTCGGCCTCGGGGGCCGGATCCGGCTCGGGAGCGGCCTCGGCCGGCGCCTCGGCGTCGGTCACCTCGGCCGCGGCGTCGGCCACCTCGGCCTCGGCGGCGGGAGCCTCGGCCGCGGCGTCCCCGGCAGCCTCGACGGGCAGCGCGGACTCCTCGGCGGCGGCATCGGCGTCGTCGACGACGGTCTCGCCGTCGGCAGCGCCCTCACCGGCGAAGACGTCCTCGCTGAGGC
>JAWVGD010000100.1:0-9397 GCA_033855515.1 Baekduia sp. | reverse complement strand
GGGTCGTAGACGCCTGCGAGCAGGCAGCGATCAGCGAGCGCGCGGAACGCGCGCGCATGTCGCTCACCGGCCGCGCCGGCGCCGAGGACGATGGTCCTCACCATGCTCCGGGTGATCGGAACGCGGTCCTGCGGCTTGAGGCCGGTGGTCGCCCTACAATGCGCCGCGATGCGCCGACGCATTCGTTCGGCGGCGTTCCCCCTCCATCGTCATTCGATGCCGCAGCTGGGCATCGATGCCGCGTTGGTCGCGCTCGCCTACCTGCTCGCCTTCCGGTTCCGCTTCGACGGCGGGATCCCGGACGACTTCGCGGACCTCTTGTCGGCGACGATCCCGTACGTCGTCGTGGCGTCGCTGCTGATCTTCACGCTCTTCGGCCTGTACGAGAAGTTCTGGCGCTACGTCGGTCAGCGCGATTACGTGAAGATGCTCCAGGCCGTCATCGTCGCGACCCTCTTCGTCCCGGCGTTCAACGCGCTGACGCATCCGGTCATCGTCAACTCGGGCACCAGCGGCGCGGTCACGCGCTCGATCCCGACCGGCGTGCTGGCGTTGTTCTTCCTGCTGACCCTGGTCTTCGTCGGCGGCACGCGCTTCGTGGCCCGCACGGTCTACGAGCGCCCGCTGAGCGGCTTCCGCCCGCGCCCGGGCGCCCGCCGCGTCCTGATCATCGGCGCGGGCGACGGCGGCCGCCTCGTGCTGCGCGAGATCCTGCGCAACCCCGACCTCGGGCTGAGCCCGGTCGGCTTCGTCGACGACGACCCGACCAAGCACCGCATGCGCATCGACGGCGTCCGCGTGCTGGGCCGCACCGACGAGCTCGCGCGGATCCTCGACGAGGCCGAGCCCGACGAGGTCACGATCGCGATCCCGTCGGCGCCGGGCACGCTGCGCGCCCGCGTCGTGTCGGCGTGCCGCGCGCGCGGCATCGCGGTGCGCACGCTGCCGACGGTCTTCGAGCTGCTGCAGACCGGCGGCGTCAACGTCGTGCGCCAGGCGCGCCCCGTCGAGATCGAGGACATCCTGGGCCGCGAGCCCGTGCGGATGGAGCTCCATCGCGTCGGCCGCTACCTCGAGGGCGAGGTCGTGATGGTGACGGGCGCCGGAGGGTCGATCGGCTCGGAGCTCTGTCGGCAGATCTCGCGGGTCGCGCCGCTGAAGCTCATCCTCCTCGACCACGCCGAGGACAACCTCTTCCGCATCATGCGCGAGCTCGAGGACGACCGCCACGTCCATCCCTCCTCGATGGCCGTCGTGCTCGCCGACTGCAAGGAGGGCGAGCGGATGCGCGAGGTGTTCGCCGAGCACCGCCCGACCGTCGTCTTCCACGCCGCGGCCTACAAGCACGTCGGGCTGATGGAGCTCAACCCCGTCGAGGCCGTGCGCAACAACGCGCTGGCGACCCGCCTCCTCGCGCGTGTCGCCGGCGAGCACGGCGTCAAGCGCTTCGTGCAGGTCTCCACCGACAAGGCGGTCACGCCGGCGACGGTCATGGGTGCCTCGAAGGCGCTGGCCGAGTTCGCCGTCGAGGCCGCGCAGGACAAATGGCCGGGCACCCGCTACGCGATCGTGCGCTTCGGCAACGTGCTGGGCTCCTCGGGCTCCGTCGTCCCGATCTTCCGCCGCCAGATCGCGCTCGGCGGCCCGGTGACCGTCACCGACTTCCGGATGACGCGCTACTTCATGACGATCCCGGAGGCCGTGCAGCTCGTCATCCGTTCGGGCTCGCTGGGCCGCGGCGGCGAGATCTTCGTGCTGGAGATGGGCGATCCGGTGTCCATCAAGCACCTCGCCGAGACGATGATCGAGCTGTCGGGCCTGCGCCCGGGCGACGACATCGCCATCGAGGAGGTCGGCCGCCGCCCCGGCGAGAAGCTCCACGAGGAGCTGTTCAACCCCTACGAGCGCACGCAGCCCACGCCCGCCGAGAAGATCCTTCGCGCCGACCGCGACCGGGTCGACGCGCAGACGGTCGAGACGATGTTCGACGAGGTCGGCCTGCTGGTGCTGGAGGGTGACGCGGCGGCGCTCGCGACCAAGGTCTCCGAGCTCATGCAGATGCGCGTGCTGGTCGCCGGCGACGATGGCGCGACGGGCGAAGGCTGGGCCGGCCGCGTGCCTCTGGGCGACGCCGGCGACGATGGCACGACGGGCGTAGGCCGGGCCGTTCTCTAGCATGGCGGCCTGCATGTGGGCGATCACGGCCTCTTCCCTCTCGATCTCGCACCGGATCGACCAGTACGGCGCGTACGCCGGTTTCGCGGCGGTGCTGGGCCTCGCCGTGCTCTCCCTGCTCTATTTCGCCCAGGCACGCGAGGTCAAGCGCCTGCGTGAGTGGGCGGGCCGCGCACCCGAGCGCGCAGCCGACCTGCAGGAGCGCGTGCAGAGCGACGCGTCGCGGCGCGTCGTGCCCCAGCCGCAGGCCGCCGCGCAGCCCGCGCGCGCTGCGGTCCCGGCCGCGGCGGCCGCCGGCGCCCGTCCCGCCGCCGCCACGCCCGCGGGCCAGGCGCAGGCCGCGCCCGGTGCGGTCGCGGCGACCGCGGCCGGCGCCACCGCCGCCGGCGCGGCCACCGCCGCTGGGGCGACCGCCGCCCCCGCGGCCGCCGGCCCCGGCGCGCAGCCGACGACCGTCCAGCCCGCGACGACCAACGGCGGTCCCGTCCCGCAGGCCCGTCCCGGCCAGCCGCTGCGCGTGCCCGCCGGCGCAGGCACGCCGCCGCTGCGCTCGGCCGCAGCCCCGGAGCCCGAGGAGCACGGCCGCTCGCGCTGGGCGATCCTCGGCGCCGCCGTGGCGATCGTCGCCGTGGGCCTCGTGCTCGCGTTCGTCGTCTTCGGCGGCGGTGGGGGCAAGAGCAACTCCGGCACGCAGGCCGCGAAGTCGGTCCCGGCGGCCGGCGCCGGCAAGACCAAGACGACGGGCAAGGGCGGGGCGGCCCCCGCCGGCGCGACGCCCAAGCCGGGCACCTACGTCGTGGCCGTGCTGAACGGCACCGCGGTCCCCAACCTGGCGCGCGGCGTGGCGACGCGGCTGCAGAACACGAAGTACAAGATCGGCAACGTCACCAACGCCAGCGACCAGACGCACTCGGCGACGCTCGTGCAGTACGCGCCGGGCCACCTCGCCGAGGCGCAGTCGGTCGCCAAGGCCATCGACGTCGCCCGTGACGCGATCCAGCAGCTCGACAGCGCCAACCGCACGATCGCCGGATCCCAGGCCTCGGTCGTCGTCATCGTGGGCGCCGATCAGAACGTCTCGCCCCAGACGACGACGACGCCGTAGTCGCGCATCGTCGTGGCCGGCTTCCTCGACCTCCCGGAGCGCAGCCTCAAGCCGCGTGAGCGGGGTCTCACGCACGTCCTGGACAAGGGGCTGTCCACCGCGCAGGTCGACGGGCTCATGGAGGTCGCCGGCGACGCGGTCGACATCGTCAAGCTCGGGTGGGGCACCGCGCTGGTCACCGGCAACCTGGAGGCCAAGCTCGCCCGCTACCGCGCCCACGACGTGCCGGTCTGCCTCGGCGGGACGCTGACCGAGATCGCGCTCCGCGACGGCCGCCTCGACGGCCTCATCGCGTGGTGTCGCGAGCTCGGCATCGGCCACGTCGAGGTCAGCGACGGCACGATCGCGCTCGAGCCGGAGCGCAAGCGCGAGATCGTGACGCGACTCTCGCGCGAGTTCGTGGTCTTCTCCGAAGTGGGCTCCAAGGACGACCAGCAGATCATGGCCCCGTACCGGTGGGTCGAGGAGATCGAGGCCGAGCTGGCCGCGGGCGCGTGGAAGGTCATCGCCGAGGCGCGCGAGTCGGGCACGGCCGGCATCTTCCGGCCCGACGGCGAGGTCCGCATGGGGCTGATCGACGAGATCGCCCACGCGATCGACCCCGGCCAGCTGATCTTCGAGGCGCCCCAGCGCGCCCAGCAGGTGTGGTTCCTGCGGCGCTTCGGCCGCGAGGTCAACCTCGGCAACATCGCGCCCGAGGACGTCCTGTCGCTGGAGACGCTGCGCCTGGGCCTCCGCTCGGACACGATGGAGCGCGACGCGCCGTGATCTCCCTGGCCCGCCACGGCGAGACCGCGTACAACGCGGAGCGGCGCTTCCAGGGCCACCTGCCGGTGCCGCTGACCGAGCGCGGGCGGGAGCAGGCCCACGAGCTGGCGCGCGTCGCCGCCCAGCGCGAGTGGGCCACGCTGCTCTGCTCGCCGCTGGCTCGTGCGCGGGAGACCGCCGACATCGTCGGCGCGGCCATCGGCCATCACCCGATCGAGGACGCGCGCTTCGCCGAGACCGACTGCGGCGACTGGACCGACCGGATGTTCGACGACGTGCAGCGCGAGGAGCCCGAGCTCTTCGACGCGTACCTGCGCGGCGACCCCGAGTTCGCGTTCCCGGGCGGCGAGTCGTTCCACCACCAGCAGCTCCGCGTCCTGGAGGGCATCGACGCGGCGCGTCTCGAGCCGCGTCCCGTGCTCATCGTGTGCCACCGCGGGTCGATCCGCCTCGCGCTCGCCGCGCTGCACGGCGACGAGTCCCAGCGCAGCGCCGCGATCCCGAACGCGTCGCTCCTGGACCTGCCGTGAGGCGCACCCAGGTGGTGGTCTTCGCCGTGCTCGTCGCCGCGACCTTCGCGGCGTTCTTCGTGGCGCAGCGGCTCAAGGCCGCCCCGACGGTCGTCCAGCAGCTCAGCTACGACCCCGTGTTCTCGCCCAACCACGATGGGCGCAAGGACCGGGCCCACGTCACCTTCAAGCTCAAGCAGGCCGACGACGTGACCGTCGAGATCGTCGACGCGGCCGGTGAGCCGGTGAAGACCCTGCTGGACCGCCACCTCGCGGCCTACGCGCCGATCAAGCCGTCGCTGGCCTGGGACGGGACCAACGCCGACGGCAAGCCGGTGCCCGACGGCCGCTACCGCGTGCGGATCACGCTGCGCCACCTCGGGCGCGCGCTGATCGGGCAGCGGTCGATCCTCAAGGACACCGCGCCGCCGAAGCCCAAGGTCCTCTCGATCGGGCCGGAGAGGAGCTACGGGCCCGAGCTGCTGCCCGAGCCCGGCGGCAAGCCCGCCCAGGTGCACTTCGGCCCGGCGCTGCAGTTCGGGCCGCCCGCCGCCAAGCCCACCGCCTTCGTCCACGTCTTCCGCACCGGGCCGGGCGCCCCGCACGAGGTCCGGACGGCCACGCTGGCCAAGGGCCAGATGGAGTGGGACTGGGACGGCACCAACGACGCCGGCAGGCGTGTCTCGCCCGGGACCTACCTCGTGGTGCTCGAGTGGCGCGACTTCGCGGGCAACATCGGCACCAGCGTGCCGCTGGACCGCAAGGGCCTGCCGATCCTCTCGCACGGCGACCTGCCCGGTCGCGGCGGCGTGACCGTCCGCTACGTGGGCGCCCGCCCGCCGGTCACCGCGGTCAAGGCGCGCGACCGGATGGAGATCGACGTCGACGCGCGCAGCAAGCACTACAACTGGGACGTCCGGCGCATCGGGGAGTCGGCGACGCGCTCGCGCTCCAGCCGCGCCAAGACCACGTCGAAGGTGATCTTCGGCGCGCCCGGCGGCGCCTCGGGCGTGTACGTCTTCACCGCCCGCACGCGCGACCACGCCACGCGCGTCGTCTTCCCGGTCCAGGCGCGCCGGCCGGTGGCCGGCACCGCGGCCAAGCCGCACGGCGTGCTCGTCGTGTTGCCCTACGTCACCTGGCAGGGCCGGAACCCCGCCGACGACGACGGCGACGGCGCGCCCGACACGCTCGACCGCGGCGGCCCCGCGCGCTTCTTCCGGATCATGGCCGGCGACGGCCTGCCGCAGGGCTTTACCGAGCAGGAAGGCCCATTGCTCCGCTGGCTGGACCGCAACGGCAAGACGTATGACATCACCACGGACCTCGCCCTCGCGCTCGGCAAGGGCCCGCAGCTCACCGGCCACCACGGCGTGCTCATCCCCGGTGACGCGCGCTGGCTGCCGGCCAAGGTCCGGACCGACCTGCGCACGTTCGCCTCGCGCGGCGGCACCGTCGTCTCGACCGGCACCGACAGCCTCAAGCGCACCGTGGCGCTCGATGCCGAGGGCCGGCTCGCGCATCCCACCAACCCCCGCGCCACCGACCTCTTCGGCGCCAAGCTACGCCCCGTGGTGGCCAAGCCCACCGACCTGCAGATCTTCACCGACGACCAGCGGCTCGACCTCTTCCACGGCGCCGACGGCCTGTTCGCGCAGGTGCCGGCGTGGGAGGAGACCACGGGGGTGGGGCAGGAGGCCAACCTGCTCTCCAACGCCGTGACGCTCACGCCTCAGGGCAAGTCGGTCATCGTCGCCGCGCAGTTCGGCAAGGGCCTCGTCATCCGCCCGGGGTTCCCGTCGTTCTCGCAGCGCGTCGCCGCCAACACCGACCCCGCCACCAGCGCGCTGATGGCCCGGATGTGGACGCTCCTCTCCCACTGATCCTCTGCGCCCTGCTCGCCGCCGGTGCCGTGCTCCTGCCGCGGGCCCGCCTGCGCGCGCTGGCGACGCTCGGCGCGCTCATCCTCGCGCCCGTCCTGCTGATCTCCGACATCTGGGACACCGAGCAGGTGCGCCCGCTGCGCGACCACCCGTCGGTGGCGATCGTCGCCGTCGTGGCCGGGATCGGGGTGCTCGGCGCGCTCGCGGTCGTGTTCGACCGCCACCCGTCGGCGTTCCCCCTGGCGGCGGCGGCGGCGATCCCGTTCCGCGTGCCGATCGCCTCGGGCGGCTCGACGGCCAACCTGCTCGTGCCGCTGTACGTCGTCGTCGGGGCGGGTGCGCTGGCCTACACGGTGCCGCGCCTGCGTGGTGCCAAGGCGCAGCAGGTCGAGCGCCGGCCGACCCTGCTCGAGTGGCTCGTGGCGGGCTCGATCGTGTTGTACGCCTTGCAATCGACCTACTCCGGCGACTTCTCGAAGGCCTTGGAGAACGTCGTCTTCTTCTACGTGCCGTTCGCGCTGCTGTTCGCGCTGCTGACGCGCATCACGTGGACGCCGCGGCTGGCGGTGCAGGCGCTGGGCGTGCTGAGCGCGCTCGCGCTCGCGTTCGCCGCGATCGGCTTCGTCGAGTACGACACGCGCCACCTGTTCCTGAACCCCAAGGTCATCGCCTCCAACCAGTTCGAGAGCTACTTCCGCGTCAACTCGCTCTTCTTCGACCCCAACATCTACGGGCGCTTCCTGGCGCTCGTCATGCTCGGGGTCGCGAGCGTGCTCCTGTGGGCGCGGCGGCCGCGGGAGATCTGGGCGGCGGCCCTCGTCCTGGCGGTCCTGATGGCCGGCCTGGTGCTGACGCTGTCGCAGTCGAGCTTCGCGGCGCTGCTGCTGGGCCTGCTCGTGCTGGCCGGCGCGCGCTGGAGCCCTCGGCGGGCCCTCGGCGTCGGGGCCGCAGCGCTCGTCGTGGGTGCGCTGTTCGTGCTCGTCGCGCCGTCGTCGGTGCGGTTGAACCTCAACAGCTCCAAGGGCGCCGACACGGCGACGAGCGGGCGCTACGACCTCGTCAAGGGCGGCGTGAACCTGTTCGCCGACGCGCCGCTGGACGGCCACGGCGCCGGCTCGTTCTCGCGGGCGTACCGCCGCGCGGAGAAGGGCTCGGCGGAGCGGGCGGTGTCGGCGTCGCACACGATCCCGGTGACCGTCGCCGCCGAGCAGGGCATCCCCGGCCTGGTGCTCTATCTCGCGCTGCTGGTCTGCGCTCTGGCGGTGCTGCTGCGCGGGATCCGCGGCGATCCGGTGCGGGCGGCGATCGCCGCCGCGTTCGTCGCGCTGGTGCTGCACACCTGGAGCTATGCGTCGTTCCTGGAGGACCCGCTGACGTGGACGCTGCTCGGCGTCGGCCTGGCGCTGTCGCTCGCCGCGCCGCCCCGCCGGCGCGCCGGCACGCGTCGCGCCGACGAGATCGCTGCATGACGGCGGCCGCCGGCCGCCGTACCGAGCTGCTCGTCGTCGGCGCGCTGGCGCTCGTCGCCGCCGCGTTCTGGGCGCTGATCCCGACCTATCCGAACTACGACGCCTACTACCACCTGGACTGGGGCCGGGAGATCGCGGCCGGGCACCTGCCGAGCTTCCAGGCCTACCAGGCGCCGACCGAGCACCCGCTCTACCTCGCGCTGTGCGCGGTCCTCGGCCTCTTCGGCCAGCACGCCGACCGGCTGCTCGTGCTCGTCACGTGCCTCTGCCACGTCGCCTTCACGTACGCCGTCTACCGCCTGGGGGCCGCGATCTGGGACCGCCGCGCCGGCGTCGCGGCCGCGTTGCTGGCGGGCTCGTCGTTCGCGCTGCTGCTCTACGCCGCCCGCGCCTACGTCGACGAGCCGTTCCTGGCGCTCGTGCTGTGGGCCGCGGCGCTCGAGGCCGAGCGGCCGCGCCGCGGCGGGGTCGTCTGGGCGCTGCTGGTCCTCGCCGGCCTGCTGCGTCCCGAGGCCTGGATCCTCGGCGGCCTGTACTGGCTCTGGCTGGCGGTGCCCGATCGCCGGCTGCGCTGGCGCGCGCTGCCGCTCGTCCTGGCGGCGCCGGTCCTCTGGTGCGTGGTGGACGCCGTCGTCACCGGTGACCCGCTCTTCTCGCTGCACGCGACGTCCGACCTCGCCGACGAGCTCAACCGCAGCCGGTCGTTCTCCGAGGTCCCCGGCGACTTCGTGTCGTTCCTCGCCGACACCGCGCGCCTGCCGGTGGCGCTGGGCGCCGTGCTCGGCGTCATCTGGGCGTGGCGCCGGCGCGACGGCCGCGCGGTCCACGTGCCGCTCGCGCTGTTCGCGGCCGGCTCGTTCACGTTCTTCGCCACGTCGATCGCGGGCCTCTCGGTGCTGCCGCGGTACCTCACGGTCCCGGCCGTCGTGCTCTGCCTGCCGGCGGGCTACCTCGTCACGCGCTCGCGGGCGCTGCTGGCGGTCGCCGTCGTCGCGGGCCTCGCGTTCGTGGTCGTGCGCGCCGACGCCTTCGGCAAGCTCGGCACCGAGCTGCGCTTCATCCGCTCCACCCACGACGGTCTCACCGCGGTGCTGCGCACGCCCGAGGTCGCCGCCGGGCGCAGCTGCGGCGCCGTCACGCTGCCGAACTACCGGCTGGTCCCCGACGCCCGCTGGATCCTCGACGCCGGCCAGAAGCAGGTCGGGTCGCGCAGCGCCGTGCAGCGCAAGCATGGCGTCGCGCTGCTGCTGGTGGGGGAGAAGCTCCTGCGCCGCTACGGCTTCGCCGACGGCGCGAGCCCGAGGACGAACGCGCCGCCGGACGGGTTCATGCGCGGCCCGCGGCGCGGGGGCTTCACGGCCTACGTCGGCTGCCCCTGAACGGCTCAGGCACCGCTGCCGATCCCGAGCGAGAAGAGGCGCTGCCACAGCGGCCCGTTCTGCTGGACGGCGGTCTGCGCCAGCGCCCACTCGCGCAGCGCGGCGTCCG
>JAWVGD010000099.1:0-9681 GCA_033855515.1 Baekduia sp. | reverse complement strand
GCGTCAGGCGGTGACGCGGCGGCCGTGCTCGCCCGGGCCCGGCAGCGGCCCATGGTCGGTTTCGAACGTGGCTTTGACGGTGCTGAACGTCTTCAGCGCGCGGTCGAGCGTGGCGCGGTCGTGCGTCGCCATGACGCTCGTGCGCAGCAGCGCCCCACCCGGGGGCACGGCTGGGTGCAACGCGGTGTTGACGAAGACGCCCGCGTCGAAGAGCGCCTTCCACATCAGGCCGGCCTGCCAGTCGTCGCCGATGAGCACCGGGATGATCGGCGTCACGATGTCGCCCCCGCCGGGCAGCGGCTGGGCACCGACGACGGCGAAGCCGCGCTCCTCCAGGCCGTCGCGGAAGTAGCGGGCGTTGTCGGCGACGCGCTGCAGCAGCTCCTGGCCCTCGGGCGTCCGGATGACGCGCAGCGCGGCCAGCGCGGCGCCGATGGCGGCCGGGACGCCCGACGCCGTGAAGAGGAACGAGCGCGACTGGAAGCGCAGGTACTCGATGACCTCGCCCTTGCCGGCGACGAAGCCGCCGCAGGACGCCAGCGACTTCGAGAACGTGCCCATCCGCAGGTCGACGCGGTCCTCGACGGCGAGCAGCTCCGACGTGCCCGCGCCCCGCGCGCCGAGGACGCCTGCGCCGTGGGCCTCGTCGACCATGAGCCGCGCGCCGTAGCGCTCGCACAGCCCGACGATGTCCTGCAGCGGGGCGATGTCGCCCTCCATCGAGAACACGCCGTCGACGACGACCAGGACGCCGCCGCCGTCGCCCGCCGCGCGCTCGAGCATCTTCTCGAGCTTGTCGAGGCGGTTGTGGCGGAACGGGCGCAGCTTGGCCTTGCTCAGCAGGCAGCCGTCGAGGATCGAGGCGTGGTCGCCCGAATCCACGATCACCGTGTCGCCGGGCGCGAGGAGCGTGCCGAGCGTGCCGACGTTGGCCTGGTGGCCGGTCGTGAAGACGATCGCGTCCTCGGTCCCCATCCAGTCGGCGATCTCGGCCTCGAGCTCCAGGTGCATCGCGGTCGTGCCGTTCAGCAGCCGCGACCCGGTCATGCCGGTGCCGTACTGCTCCAGCGCGTCGCGGGCGCCCTGGATGACGCGTTCGTCCTCGGTGAGGCCGAGGTAGTTGTTGCCGCCGAGCATGATGCGGGCGGCGCCCTCCATCTCGACGATGGGCCGCGCGGGGCTCTCCATGACGCGGAAGTACGGCACCATGTCGAGCTCCCGCGCCGCCCGGATGAGCTCCAGCCGGTCGTGGCTGTGGGCCTTCTCGAAGACGTCGACCTGCGCTCGGGAACTCATGGAAAGAGCGTATATGGCGGCTCCCTCGGTAGGGTGGCGCGCCCATGCCCGTCGCTGTCTCGCCTGCTCGATCCTTCCGCGACGTGGGGGCCTTCATCGACCTCCCGTTCCGGCTGCACGCCGGGACGCCATGGGTGCCGCCGCTCAAGCTCGAGCGCCGGCTCTTCCTCAGCCGGCGGCTGGGCCCGTACGCCAAGCGCATGGACTACGAGCTGCTGCTCGCCCGCCGCGAGGGGCGCGTCGTCGGCCGCATCAGCGCCCACGTCGACCATGCCTACAACAAGCACCACGACGAGCGCCGCGGCTGGTTCGGCTTCTTCGAGTGCGAGGACGACCCCGAGGCGGCGCGCGCGCTGCTGGACGCCGCGGCCGCCTGGCTGACGCAGCGCGCCATGGACGTCATGACGGGGCCTGCCGACTTCGCGATGAACGACGAGAGCGGCCTCGTCATCGAGGGCCACGACCGCGTGCCCATGATCCGCCAGCCCTGGCACCCGCCCTACTACCAGGCGCTGTGCGAGGAGGCCGGCGGCCTGGAGAAGGAGGTCGACCTGCTGATGTGGTCGCTCGAGATCTCCGACCGCGAGCAGATGCTGCCGATCCTGCCCGAGCTCGCCAAGGACGCCCGCGAGAAGCACGGGGTCCGGATCCGGCGGATGTCGCGCCGGCACCTCCGCAAGGACCTCGACCTGTTCGGCGAGATCTACAACCGGGCGTGGCGGCGCAACTTCGGCTTCGTGCCCTACGACGACGCCGACCTCGACCAGTACGCGCTGGAGCTGCAGCTCGCGTTCGACGAGGACTGGTTCATGATCGCCGAGGTCGGCGGGGAGGCGATCGCGATGGCCATCACGATCCCCGACCTCAACCAGGTCCTGGCCCAGATGAACGGCCGGCTGCTGCCGCTGGGCTGGTGGCGCTTCCTGCGGCGGTCGAAGACCATGACGCGCGTGCGGGTCGGCTTCCTGGGCGTCAAGCCGAAGTTCCAGCACACGGGCGCGGCCGCCGCGCTGTACGTGGAGCACTTCGACACCTCCGCGCGCCACGCCCGGATCAAGGGCGGGGAGATGGGCTGGATCCTGGAGACGAACCGCGGTATGAATCGCGGGATGGAGGCCATGAACGGCCGGGTCGTCAAGAAGTACCGCGTGTATCGGCGCGCGCTCGCCTCGTCCTGACCCGGACCGGGCATGGCGCAGGTCATGTTGCCCATACAACGATGTGGCGGAGGGCGGTAAGGTGGGCCTAATGGCACGGTCCGACGAGCTGAAGGCCTCCCCGCCGATGTTCGAGAGTCGGCTTCTCGATCGCTTCACGCGGGTCCATCCGTCGGTGCCCCCGGTGCTGTTCGTGCCGGTCATCACGGTCCTGCTCGTCACCGGCTTCGGCCGCGTCGGCGTGCCCGAGGCCGTCGCGCTCCTGCTCGCCGGGTACGTGTTCTGGACGCTGTTCGAGTACTGGCTGCACCGCGTGGTCTTCCACTTCGAGCCGTTCAACAGCCCGCTGGGCATGCGCCTGCACTGGATGATCCACGGCGTTCACCACGACCATCCGAACGACCCGCTGCGGCTCGTGATGCCGCCGTCGGTCAGCGTGCCGCTGGGCGCGGTGGTCCTCGGGGTGTTCTGGCTCGTCCTGGGCTACGACGCGGCGCTCGTCTTCGGCGGCGGCTTCCTCGTCGGGTATCTGGCCTACGACATGTTGCATTACCACGTCCATCACCACACCCCGCGGACGGCACTCGGCCATACGCTGCGGGAGCTCCACATGCGCCATCACTTCCAGGACGACGAGCGCGGCTTCGGCATCAGCGCGCCGTACTGGGATCGCGTCTTCGGCACGGCGCCGGAGCGCGTCGGCAACCGCGTCGGCGCCGGTCCATCCGCCCCCCGCGACCCGTCCGGCGCGCGCTGACCGCGGCGAGGACCGCGCCCGTCGGCCCGATGCGGCATCCTTGGTCGTCGTGACGGATCCCGTCCAGCAGCAGCCCGACGACGCCGCCGACGAGGCAGAGGTCGTCGATGCCGTCCCGGTGCCCGAAGGCGCCCCGGCCGCCGAGGTGCCCGCACCGGCGCCGCCGTCGGCGCGCGGAGGGGGGCTCGTGCCCGCGGCGCCCGTGGCCGTGCAGGCCGCGGCGATGGCCGTGACCGGCTTCGCCGCCGGGGCCGCGACGGTCGCCGTCGTGCGCCGCCATCGTTCCCGCAAGGCCGTGCGGGCCCGCCGCAAGGACCGCAAGGCCCTGGGCGACGTCCGTGCGTCGCGGTCGTTCCTGGTGGACATCCACCTGCTCAACCGCGATTGAGCGCCGCCCCGGGGTGCCGCCACGGATGGGCCGGCCTCCTCTCCCGCGGCGGCCGACGCCGCCGATGCCCCACCGTGGCAACGGCCCGCCGTCTGGCACGGCGCGTACGCTGCGGCGCCCCATGATCGAGGTGCGTCGCGAGATCCGGCCGGTCTGGCCCTTCCGCCTTCCCGGCGCGGGCGGGATGGACGGCGTCGCGCGCAAGCGCCACGGCGTGCTGGAGCGGCTGCTGCACGTCGGCGACGAGCCGGTGGCGCTCCGCGCCGCGCAGCCCGCGGCCGACGTGGTGCTCATCGGCGCCCGCGCGGCGACGGCCGAGCTGGCCGAGGAGGGCATCGCGCGCATGCGGTTCGCGCTCTGCGTCGACGACGACCTGCGGCCGTTCTGCGAGCGCTTCCGCCACGACCCGCTGATCGGGGCGTCGGTCCGGGCGCGGCCCCACCTGCGCGTGACGCGACGGCCGGAGCCCTTCGAGGCGCTGGCGTGGGCGATCTGCGAGCAGCTCATCGAGTACGAGCGCGCCGCGGCGATCGAGCGCCGCATCGTCTACCGCCTGGGACGCAGCGCCCCGGGCTGGGACGGCGTCACGACGATGCGGGACCTGCCCTCGGCCGCGACGCTCGCCGGCGTGAGCCCGGCGTTGTTGCAGTCCTTCGACCTGTCGGCGGGCCGGGCGCTGGCGCTGGTCAAGGCGGCGCGCGAGGTGGCCACGGGCCGGACCGACCTCCGGGCCGGCGACCACGAGCGCGGCTGGGCGCGCCTGCGCAAGATCCCGGGCGTCGGGTCCTGGACGCTCGAGGTGCTGGCCCTGCACGGCCAGGGCCGCCACGACCAGCTCCCCGCCGGCGACTTGGCCTACATCAAGCTCGTGGGCCGCCTGATGGCCGCCGGGGACCCCTACGCCCGGGCGACCGAGGACGAGGTGCGCACCTTCTTCGCCCCCTACGAGGGCTGGGCCGGCCTGGCCGGCGCGCACGCCCTCGGGCACACGGCGACCGGCGGCGGCGCGGCGCTCCGGTTCGCCGCGGCGGCGTAGGGGGGCCCACCAGGAGCGTGGGTCCTCATCCGCCGCGGGTTTCGCCCCCTGGGCGAACACCCGCAAGGGGAACCTGGCCCTTTGGGCCAGTGTTCCCCCTAGATCCCGCGCCCCGGCAGGAACTCGTTGGTCAGCGAGGTGGGCGACGGCAGCCGCTTCACGAGGCCGTTGTCGAGCATCCACTGCCCGTAGGCCTTCCACTCGTCCGAGTTCTGATAGCCCCACGGGAAGGCCTTGTCGTCGGGGAGGAACACCGGCAGCGTCGCCTTGACGGACGCCAGCTGGAAGGCGGGATCGAGGTCGGGGTTGGCCTTGACCAGCGCATCGGCGCCGGCCGCGGGGTTCGCCTCGACGGCCTTGGCGCCGCGGGAGATCGCCTGCAGGAGGCGGCGCATGATCGCGCCCTGGGCCTTCTCCTGGAGGCGATCGGTGTTGGCCACCAGGACGAGCTCCTGGTAGGTCGGGACGCCCGCCTGCTCCATGCGGATCACGGTCGGGTGCTTGTGCTCGCGCTGCAGCTGCACGCCCTCGACGTTCCAGAACGCCCCGAGCGTGGCGTCGACCTTCTTGGACAACATCGACGGGACGAGGTTGAACCCCACGTTGACCTCGTGGACGCTCGCCGGGTTCACGCCGGCCTTCTTGGCGATCGTCTTCAGGTATGCCGACTGGTACGGGATCCCGGCGGTGCCGACGGTGGCGCCCTTCAGGTCGGCCGGCGTCTTGACCTTGCCGCCGAGCGACATGATCGACGTCAGCGGCTTCTGGATCAGCGCGCCGATCGAGGCCACCTTCAGGCCCTTGTCGCGCGCGAGCAGCAGCTCGGGCTCGTAGGAGATCGCGACGTCCGCCTTGCCGGCGGCCACGAGCTTCAGCGGCGAGGCCGGGTCCGACGGCACGCGGAGCTTGACGTCCAGGCCCTCGGCCTTGAACGCGCCCATCGCCTGGGCGGCGTAGATCGGGGCATGGTCGGCGTTCGGCAGGTAGTCGAGGACGAGGTCGACGTGCTGGAGGGGGCCGGTGGTCGTCGTCGTGTCCTTCTTGGCGCCGCACGCGCTCAGCGCGAGCAGGCACAGCAGGGCGGTGACGGCGCCGGCCGCGGTGCGGCCGTGCACGGGGCGGAGGGTCATGCGTCGGGGTCCTTTCGTCGGTGGGCCCACGGCGCCAGATGGCGCTCGGCGAGGGCGAGAAGCGAGAAGCAGAAGACGGCCAGGGCGGCGAGGACGACGACCGCAGCCCAGGCGCGCGCGGTCTCCAGCTGCGGGATCGACTGCAGCAGGAGGTGGCCCAGCCCGTCCTCGGAGCCGGCGTACTCGGCGAAGACCGCGGCGATGCCGCCGACCGCCACGGCGATCTTGGCGCCCGAGAGCGCGGCGGGCAGCGCGGCGGGCGCCTCGACCCAGCGGAACGTCTGGGCGCGCGAGGCGCCGAGCGTGCGCAGCAGCTTGTGCTGCTCGGGGTCGATCGCCGCGAGCGCGTCGAGCGTCGTGACGACGATCGGGAAGAAGCAGACCAGCGCGACGATCACGAGCTTGGGCAGCAGCCCGTAGCCGAACCACGCGACCAGCAGCGGCGCGATCGTCACCACCGGGATCGCCTGCGTGCCCACCAGCAGCGGGTAGAGCGCGCGGCGCAGCGGGCGGAAGGCGTGCAGCGCGACCGCCAGCGCCGCGCCCGCCACGAGCGCCAGCGCCAGGCCCAGGACGACCTCCTGCCCGGTCACCAGCAGGTTGTGCCACAACAGGCTGCGGTCGTCCCACAGGGCCTGGGCGACCTGGGTCGGCGCCGGCAGGATGAACTCGTCGATCCCGCCGAGCCGCGCGTAGGCCTCCCAGCCGCCGAGCAGGACGAGGATCACCAGGGCGGCGAGCATCAGGAGTCGCCGCCCATCGCGCTGCGCAGCGCCGCCAGGGCCTGGGCGCGCAGCTCGCCCAGCGCCACGTCGGTGGCCACCCGCGGGCGCGGCAGCACCACCGCCACGTCGGCGACGACGCGCCCCGGGCGCGGTGAGAGGACCACGACGCGATCGGCCAGCAGCACGGCCTCCTCGACATCGTGGGTGACGAGCAGCACCGTCCGCGGCCGCTGCGCGAGGACGCCGGCCAGCCACGCCTGCGCGTCGGCGCGCGTGATCGCGTCCAGCGCGCCGAACGGCTCGTCGAGGCAGAGGATGGGGGCGCCGGCCAAGAGGGTCCGCGCGACCGCGACGCGCTGGCGCATGCCGCCCGACAGCTCCCACGTTCGCGCGTCCTCGAAGCCGTCGAGGCCCAGCTCCGAGAGCAGCGCGTGGGCGCGGGCCCGTGCGTCGGCCTTGCCGACGTGGGCCAGGCGCAGCGGCAGCGCCGCGTTGTCGCGTGCGTCCAGCCACGGCAGCAGCAGGTCCTGCTGGGGCATGAGGACCGCGCGGCCGGCCGCGACCGTCCCCGAGTCGGGGGCCTGCAGACCGCAGACGAGCTCCAGCAGCGTGGACTTGCCCGACCCGCTCGGGCCCACGACCGCCACGACCTCGTGCGCCGCGGCCCGCAGCGTCACGTCCTGCAGCGCGACCACGTCGCCGAACCGGCGTGTCACGCCGTCCAGCCGCACGTCGCCTTCAAGATCGCGAGGCTCCTGCATCGGAGCCTCGAGCCCCGTCGCCATCTGCTCCCTCCGCGGGCATTACCCCACAGGTTCGAAGGGTCAGCGCCGGATCAGGCGCTATCTCAGCCCGCCTCCGCGAGCCCCCCTGTTTGCGTCGATCCGCAGACTACCGCGGCGGCACGGTCACCGGCACCGCCAGCGACCCCCGGTCGCTGCGCGAGTCCGACACCGCCGTCGCGACCCGCTTGCCCGCGCGCGCCATCCCCGCCAGCTGCATCCGCGGCGTGACGGCGTACTCGCCGCGCGCGTCGAGCGTGTAGCCCTCCGCCTGGAGCTGCTGCAGGACCGCGGGGTCGACGCGGGCGTCCTCGATGGTGAGCTTCGACGTGCCCTGGTCGTCATAGCGCTGGGCGTCGACGGCCTCGGGCAGCGTCATCCCGAAGTCCACCGTGTCGAGGATCGCGTGGACGGGGCCCATGATGATCGTCGAGCCGCCCGCGGCGCCGGCGACCAGCACCGGCCGGCCGGCCTGGACCATGATGGTGGGGTTGATCGAGGAGCGCGGGCGCTTGCCCGGCGCCGGCTCGTTGGCCGTGCCCGGGCCGGAGAAGTCGGTCAGCTCGTTGTTCAGCAGGAAGCCCGTGCCCGGCGCGACGACCGTGCTGCCGAACTCCTGCTCGATCGTGCAGGTGACGGCGACCGCGCCGCCCTTGGCATCGATGACCGACACGTGCGTCGTGGAGCCCGCGGCGTTGAAGTCCTCGCCCGCGGCGCGCGGCGCGGCCGCCGGGAAGACGCCCGGCGCGAAGGTCGAGGCCCGGCCCAGGTCGATCCCGCCCCGGCGGGCCGTCGCGTAGTCCTTCGACAGCAGCTGGTCGATCGGCTGGCGCACGAACGCCGGGTCGGCGAGGTAGGCGCCGCGGTCGGCCCAGGCGATCTTCTGCGCCTCGCTGACGGCCGTGATCGTCTGCGCCGAGGACTGCCCCCAGGAGCGCAGGTCGTAGCCCTCCAGGATGTTGAGCATCTCGAGCATCGTCGTGCCGCCCGAGGTCACCGGCGGCGCGGCGTAGACGTCGCGCCCGCGGTAGGTGCCGTGCAGCGCGGTGCGCCACAGCGCCTTGTAGCCGGCGAAGTCCTTGACGGTGAGGATGCCCGGATCCTGGGTGTCGGGCCGCGGGGCCCGCATGTCGCGCACGATGAGCTTGGCCAGCGTCCCGCCGTAGAGCGCGCTGGGCCCGCGACGCGCCAGGAGCCGCAGCGACCGCGCCAGCTCGGGCTGGATGAGCGTGTCGCCCGGCGCGTAGGGCGCGCCGTCCTTGAGGTACTGCGCCGCGGCGGCGGGGAAGAGCGCCAGGTCCTTCTGGCGACGCGCCATCGCGCCCGACATCGACGTCGGGACGTGGAAGCCGACCTGGGCGAGCCGCTCCGCGGGCGCCAGGGCGTCCTGCCAGCGGATCGTCCCGAAGCGCCGCAGCGCGGCGGCCATGCCGGCGACCGTCCCCGGCACGCCGACGGTCAGGTGCCCGGTGAAGGTCTTGTGGAGCCCCGGGCCGGCGAGCGTGTCGGCCTTCATGGCGGCACCCGCGGTCTCGCGGAAGTCCAGCGCGCGGACCTTGCCGTCGGGCGAGCGGTACACCATGAAGCCGCCGCCGCCGATCCCGCACGACTGCGGCCGGGCGACGCCGAGCGCGAAGACGGTGGTCACCGCGGCGTCGATCGCGTTGCCTCCCCGGGCCAGGACCGCCCGGCCGGCGCGCGCCGCCGCGGGCGACTCGGTGGCGAGGACGCCGGCCGTGCCGCTGACGCCGTCGTGGTAGCGCGTGCCCTCCGTGGCCGACGCCATCGGGGCGCTGCACACGGCGCCGGCGACCGCGGCGACGAGCAGGCTGCGCTGGACCAGGACCGAGGGGCGCGACATGGCGCACCGGTACCCAGCCCCCGCCGAGCCGAACCCGATCAGGTCAGTGGCGCATCGGACGCGTGAGCGCCTTGACGAAGTCCTCGAGCTGGCCGACCGTCCAGCACTCGTAGGCCTCGCAGTGCTGCTCGTAGGCCGAGATCACCGAGTCGCCGTAGTTCCAGTACAACCGTGGCTCGGGGTTCAGCCAGAACGTGCGGCCCGCCTTGGCGGCGATCCGGCCGAACACGTCCGCGCGCGGATCGCGGCCGTTCGTGCGCGCGTCGCCGAGCACGATGACCGTCGCGCGCGGGTGCAGGTCGTCCTCGACGAGGTCGCGGAACTCGTTCCAGACGCGCCCGTAATCGGTGTAGCCGGAGATGTCGGCGACGCCGGAGTCGCGGGCGATGGCCTCCGAGACGGCCTTGAAGTCGCGCTCCTTTGCGAAGATCTCGGTCACCTCGCTGATGCGCTCGATGAACACGAACGAGCGCATCTTGCGAAACGAGTCGTGCAGCGCGTGCAGCACCGACAGGAAGAACACCGACGCGCTGGTGACCGACGTCGAGA
>JAWVGD010000098.1:0-3018 GCA_033855515.1 Baekduia sp. | reverse complement strand
TTGATCGAGGACGATGACGAGGACGTCGTGATCCGCGCTCGCCGTGACAGCGCCGGCGGCTCCACGTTCTGGCTCCTCACCCCTCCCGACGACACGTCCGGACGCGTCGTGGTCAAGATGCGCCTCCCGAAGCGCGAGCGGCTCCACGAGACGCGCGTCCACCCCGGCCGCGACTGGTTCTACGTGCTGGACGGCATCGTGCGGCTGCGACTCGCCAGCCGCGAGGTCCTCGTCCCCGCCGGGCGGGCGGCCAGCTTCAACACGATGACCCCGCACAGCATGGGAGGTCACGGTGGACCCGCTGAGATCCTGAGCATCCTCGATCACCACGGTGAGCGCGCCCATCTCCACACCTGATCGGCGACCGTCGTCGATATGGCGACCCGACCAACGCCATTGACAACCACGCGTCCTTCCGAGCTCTGCTGGTCCATCGCGGTTCGCGGGCTACGAGGTGCTGCTGCAGGTCGTCCTGCAGCTGGGGACAGGAGCGGCCGAGGAGGGCTACGTCGCCCCGGCTGGCCCATAGGCGCCGCCCCGCATGAGAGGGTGCGCGCATGGGTCAGCTCCTGCGCCGCCATGCCTCCTCGATCGCGGTCGTCATCGCCGCCGTCCTCGTCCTCGTCTCCGTCATCGCGAGCGCCGCCTCGGCGGCCTCGCTGCATGCGCGCGGAAGCGTGGAGCAGGTGCAGGTCACCGGCGCGAAGGCCGGCGCCCGCCTGACGCTGGTCGACCGGCGCGGCCACACGGTGCAGTCCCAGCGGGCGGGATCGCTCGGCGGCGCCGTGTTCCGCGGTGTCCGGCCGGGCCGGGGCTACGTCGTGCGACGCGCCGCGGGCGCCCGCAGCGGCCCCTTCACCGTGCTGGCGAACCGCTCCGCGCCCCCGTCGACCAAGACCTACAACCAGAAGCTCCCGAAGTCCGGCTACGGCTACGTGACCACCCGCGATGGCACGCAGCTGGCCATCGACGTGCACCTGCCCACCATCGGCGGCCCCGGGCCGTTCCCGACGCTCGTCGAGTACTCGGGCTACGGCTACGCCAACCCCGCGGGCGGCGAGTCCTCGATCGCGCAGATCGCCGAGCTGCTCGGCTACGCCGTCGTCGACGTCAACATGCGCGGCACCGGCTGCTCGGGCGGGGCGTTCGACTACTTCGAGCCGCTGCAGGGCCTGGACGGCTACGACGTCATCGAGACCGTCGCACGCCAGCCCTGGGCCCTCCACCACAAGGTGGGGATGATGGGCATCTCCTACGGCGGCATCAGCCAGCTGTTCGTCGGCGCGACCAACCCGCCGAGCCTCGCGGCGATCACGCCGCTGTCGGTCATCGACAACACGGCGACGACGCTCTACCCCGGCGGGATCCTCAACACGGGCTTCGCGCTCTCCTGGGCCAAGGACCGGGTGCACGACGCGCGGCCGGCCTCGGCGACCGGCGGGCAGGGCTGGGCGCTGAAGCGCATCACGGGCGGCGACGCGACCTGCAGGGCCAACCAGGCGCTGCATCCCGAGGCCGTCGACCTCCTGAAGAAGACCCACGACAACCGCTTCTACGTCCCCGCCGTCGCCGATCCACTGGCACCGATCACGTTCGTGCACAAGATCAAGTCACCCGTGTACCTCGCCTGCCAGTTCACCGACGAGCAGACCGGGGGCCACTGCCCGGACCTCGTCGGGCACTTCACGGGCACCAACCGCAAGTGGTTCACGTTCACCAACGGCACGCACATCGACTCGCTGGACCCGGCGACGTTCACGCGCTGGTACGACTTCCTGGAGCTCTACGTCGCCCGCCGCGCACCGCGCCTGCCGGACGCGATCAAGGCGCTGGCCCCCGCGGTCTTCGCGACGTCGATGGGCATCTCCGGCGTCCAGCTGCCCGACGACCCGATCCAGGCCCAGCCCGACTACGCCTCGGCGCGCGCGGCGTTCGAGGCGCTGCCGCCGGTCCGGATCCTGTTCGACAACGGCGCGGGTGGCGCCGCTGCCGGCGCGCCCGTGGCCGGCTTCGAGCAGTCCTTCGCGAGCTTCCCCCTCCCGGGCACGCAGGCGCGCTCGTGGTACCTGGACGCCGGCGGCGCGCTGACGGCCGCGGCGCCGGCCGCCGAGGGCGCCGACGCCTTCGCCTGGCGGCGCACCGCCCGGCCCGCCACGAGCTTCACGGGCAACACCGCGGCCGCCCCCGGCGGACTGTGGACCGCCACCCCGGCCTACCGCTGGCTCGAGTCCCCGGCCGGGACCGCCGCGTCGTACGTCTCGGACCCGCTGACCGCCGACACGACGATCGTCGGCGCCGGTGCGCTGCAGGCGTGGATCAAGGCCTCGACCCCCGACGTCGACCTCCAGGTCACCGTGTCCGAGGTCCGCCCCGACGGCAACGAGAGCTTCGTCCAGAACGGCTGGCTGCGGGCCGGCCGCCGCAAGCTCGACCCGCGCAAGAGCACCGAGCTGGCGCCGGTGCCGAGCCTGCGGAAGGCCGACGCCGCGCCGCTGCCCGCGGGGCGCTTCACGCGCGTGGACATCCCGCTCTACTACCAGGGCCATGTGTACCGGACCGGCTCGCGCCTGCGCATCACGGTGAGCGCGCCGCGCGGTGACCAGCCCGTATGGGCCTTCGGCGACCTGCAGCCCGCCACGGGCGGCGCGACGGTCACGCTGGCCCGTGGCGCGGGCCGCCCCTCGCGCGTGATCCTCCCGGTCGTGCCCGGCGTCGCGGTTCCCACGCCGCTGCCGCCGTGCCCGGGCCTGCGTGGCGAGGCCTGCCGCACCTATCAGCCCGCCGCCGGCTGAGCTCCGGCGGGCGCCCTCGGGCGGGACGCCGGTAGGTTTGCGCCATGTCCGAGGAGCAGCAGCCAGCCGTCCTGACCGAGCGCCGCGACGGCGTCCTGGTCATCACCCTCAACCGCCCCGAGGTGCGCAACGCGGTCAACGCCGCGGTGGCCGAGGGGATCGCGACCGCGCTCGACGAGCTCGACGCCGACGACGAGCTCGCCGTCGGCGTGCTCACCGGCGCGGG
>JAWVGD010000097.1:0-7311 GCA_033855515.1 Baekduia sp. | reverse complement strand
CGGCGCGGTACAGGCCCTCGAGGTCGGCGTCGCCCACCCAGCCGCAGAGGTGAACGCGGCCGGCGACGCCGGCCCGCTCGGCCACCGCTCGCAAGTCGTCGTCGAACGGGCTCGGATAGCCGGGGAGCACGAGCGCCGCGCCCGGCACGAGCGCCATGGCCTCGATGAGCCGCGTCAGGTTCTTGTGCGGACGGCGGGCCGAGACGCTCAGCACGATCGGGAGGTCTCCGAGCCCGAGCGTCGCGCGCAGCCGTCCCTCCTCGGTCGGCACGACCCCCTCCACCGTGCCCGGGCCGAGCGGCACGACGTCGACCTTGGCGCGCGGCACGCCGAGCAGCTCATCGAGGTCGGCGGCCGTCGCCTCCGAGTCGGCGACGATCCGCGACGCGCGGCGCACGACGGCAGGCACCAGGGCCCGGATCCCGGCGGTCAGCAGGCCGCTGGTCGTCTCGGGATGGCGCAGGAAGATGACGTCGTGGACGGTCACCACCCGGCGCGCGACGCCCGCCAGCGGCGCGATGTTCCCCAGCGAGTGCAGGAGGTCGACCCCGGCGCGTCGCGCCGCCCCGGCCACCACGGTCTGCTGCGCGGCGGTGCGCACGATGCGCGTGGCGGAGCTCACCGGCAGGGCGACGAGCCGGATCCGCGGGTCCCACGGCGCGTCGCGCCACTCCGCGGCCAGCTCACGACCGGTGAAGACGGTGAACCGCGCGCCGGGCAGCGCGTCGGGCAGCAGCGGCACCAGGGCGCGTGCATAGGTCTCCATGCCCCCGGTGTCACCGGGGGCGAGGTAGAGCAGGTCGAGGCCGATGTGGGGGCCGCCAAGCCCGCCGGCCGCACTCATGGGCGGGTCGCGTCGACCTCGACCGAGGTGGCGATGGACGACAGGCCGGGGACGTAACGCAGCCCGCGGTTGACCGACCAGAGCGGCACGGCGATCCGGTTGAGCGTCGCGTTGGGGACGGCGAGCGGGATGAGGTTCGTCCGCCGTACGGCGTCCACGCGGAACCCCGCGCCGGCCACGATCTCGCGGGCCGATCTGGCGGTGTAGACCCGGTCGTGCTCGAGCTGCCCGTGGTAGTAGCGCCCCGTGTGCTTGGCGATCCGCTCGAGATAGCTGAAGCGATTGGGCAGGTTGTAGATCAACAGCCGTCCGCCCGGAGACAGGACCCGGTGCAGCTCCCGCAGCGAGTCCTCCGGATCGGAGACGTGCTCCAGCACGCCGCACGACAGCACCAGCGCGAACTCGCCATCGTCGTACGGCAGCGCCACGGGCTCCTGCGTGTGGCGTACCGCCACGTCGTCGAAGCCGTCCTGGGTGTCCACCCCCGCCGGGACGTCGGCCCAGTAGTCATAGGGCTCGCACTCGATGCCGCGAGCACGGATCCGCCGCGTCATCTGGCCCCAGCCCGCTCCCCAGTCCAGCACGCGGGCCGGTCGCAGCGCGGCGATCCGGTCGGCGATGGCGTCGTACTGGAAGCCCTGCGTCCGGGCGCGCAGATTGCGGTCGATATCGCTCACCCGCGGGATCGTGCCAGGACCCTGGCCGGGACGTCGGCTCGAAGCGCCGTCGACCGGGCGCCGACACTGGCAGAGAGACCGGGGCTACTTCCTCGCCTTCTCCCTTGCGGGACCGGATTCTCCCCTTTACCGCGAGGTCGGCCAGTGATGCGGGACGTAGGTCCCGTTGTTCGAGGTGGACTGCCGTGAGTGGTACAGGGAGTACGGGCTCACGTCGATCTTGGGGTCGGGGGGTTCATGGTCTTGCCGTTGACCGGGACGTCGGCCCGGTGGGCGCCCGGCAGGCGAGCGCTCAGCGTCGTTCGCGGCGCATCAGGTTGAGGGCACGGCCGACGAGCGGGCCGCCGTAGGCGCGTGCCGGACCACGCCAGCCGCGGGCGCGATCGACCTCGAACTCGGGCTCGCCGAACAGCGAGTCGCGGGCCCGGGCGTGCGACACCTCGACGGTGAAGTCGCGGTCGCGCGGGTCCATCGACGCGGCGATGAGCCCGTCGCCGCTGCAGGACTCGGCGATCGAGTGCTCGGCGATGATGTGCGCGCCCGCGTCCTGCAGGAAGGCGAGGCAGCGCTGATGCGTCAGCGGATCGCCGCTGAAGACCTGATGGTGGGTGGACAGCACGAGGAAGCGGACGCGCCCGGACCGCAGCGCGTCACGTGCCGAGCGGAGCACCGGCAGCTCGGCGCCCTGCGTGTCGCAGAGGACGAGGTCGAGCTGCTCGAGACCGTGGCCGGCCATCAGCCCGTCGAGCGTCACCGTCGGAACCTGCCGGACCCGGCCGTCGCTCTCGCACGCCAGCCACATCGTGCCGCCCTGGGCCGGGCCGACCGCCGCCTGGACGAACGCGCCATCCAGGTCGTTGAGCGCGAAGTTGCGCCGCCCGACCTCCATGTTGTTCGGATCGGGCTCGACCATGATCGTGGTCGCGCCCGGCAGCGCCCGCTGGAACCACATGGAGTAGTAGGCCCAGTACGCGCCGAGCTCCACCATCGCCGCGGGCCGGTCGGCCGCCGACTCCGCCAGGCGCTCCAGCATCGCGTGGAAGACCCGCTCCTCCTGCGGCTCGTGGTGGCCGCGGAGCTCGCGGATGATCTCGGTCATGAACGCGCCGCCGTAGCATGCCTCATCGATCAGCAATCCGTTGTGCATGACCTGCACCGGCCGGTCGCCGACCCGCTCCAGCGCTCCGGCGTTGGCCACCTTGGGGATCACGTCGGTGTCGCGAACGGCGGTGGTCAGCGCGACGCGGCGCGCGACATCGGTGGGATCGGGCGGGACGAGGGGCACGGCGGGAAGGCTAGTCGGCGGCCCCGCCGCCCTGCGCCGCGGTCCGCCTCGTTGCGTGCGCTACGCCAGCACGCGGTCGTAGGCCGCGGTCAGGCGCTCGGCAAACGCTGCGACCGAGTAGTGCTGCAACAAGTCCGGCGGGTAGGCGACCCGCTCGCCCGGCGGCCGCGACAGCGGGCCCGCGGCCAGGGCACGGGCCATCCCGATGTAGTCGCCCGCGGCGACGAGCGTGCCCTGGCCATCGAGGACCTCCGGGATCGCGCCGTTGGTCGTCGCGACGATGTCGAGGCCGGCGGCCATCGCCTCGACGAAGACGAAGCCGAACTGCTCTTCCCAGAACGCCCGCGGGATATCGAGCGGGTGGCGGCCGCCGAGCGCGGAGGACTGGCTGCCCAGCAGCAGCGCCGAGGCGCGCGCGAAGACGTCGGGCATGTCATCGTAGGGCACGGAGCCGAAGCTGACGGCGTCCGCGATGCCGAGCTCGGCGGCGTAGGCGCGCAGGCGGCCCTCCTCCGGACCCGAGCCCACGATCTGCAGCCGCGGCCGGGCCACCGTGCCGTTGGGCAGCGTGACGATCCCGCGATGCAGCAGCGCGATCGCGCGCAGCGCGTCGTGGTGGCCCTTCTCCCACACGAGCCGGCCGGGCGCGACGATCAGGTGCTCGCTCGCGCCCGTGCCGTCGCCGCCGGGCGCCGCGAACCGCTCCACGTCGATGCCGGGCGCGCACACCGCGAGCTTCTCCTCCGGGACGCCCTCCAGCAGCAGCCCGATCCGCGCGCGCTCGGTCGACGGCAGGAACAGGTCGGTCGCCGCGAGCACCTCGTCACGGAGCTTGGCCAGGCCGCCGCGGCGGTAGGTCCGCAGCATCGGCAGCGTCTCCCAGACCGTCTGCACCAACTTGAAGCCGTGGCGGGCCTTGGCGCGTGCGGCATCGGCCGAGAACCAGTACGCGAGCTCCTCGGCGTGGACGATGTCGGCGGCCGCGTAGGCCTCGTCGGCACCCTCGCCGTAGCGGTCGCCGGCCAGCAGCGCGGCGATGTCGCCGACACGGCCCTTGGGCAGCCGGTCGCGCCGTGTGCCGACGGGCACCGCCTCCAGGCCGACCGAGCCGACGTCCCAGCCGTTGGCCTCCGTGCGCAGGTAGGCGACGTCGAAGCGGGCGGGCAGCGCCTCCCACTGATGGAGATCCCACGGGGTGGCCTGGTGGCCGCGGACCACGAGCACGCGAGGCATCGGCGTCAGTCCTCCGGAGTGTCGTCGAGGGTGGGGCCGAGGCGCCCGAGCCCGAGCGGCAGCCGCTCGCGGACCTCGTTGGGCACGGCACCGAACAGGAGCAGGCAGAAGACGTAGAGGCCGAGGCCGATGACCGTCGTGACCGCCGCCGGCAACGGCAGCAGCCCGCACGCCAAGGCGAGGAGGACCGCGGGGACGGCCCGCCACACGCGGGCCATGCGCGGTCGCATGCGCCGGTCGCCGCGGGTGAGGCCGATGAGGTACCCGGCCGCCAGCGTCATCTCCCCGAGCAGCGTGCCGAACGCCGCCCCGAGAGCGCCGTGGGAGCGCGCGAGGATCAGCACCGTCGTCGCGCTGACCACCAGCGCGACGAGGTTGGCCACGACCATCTGTCGGTGGCGATGAAGGGCCAGCAGCGTGAAGCCCCAGGTGGCGATGATGAACGTCATCGCCAGCGCCGCGCCCTGGACCCGCAGGACCGGGACGGCGTCGACGTAGTCGGGGCCGGCCACGACGGCGATCACCGGCGCGGCGCCGAGGATGCAGGCGACCAGCGCCGCGCCGCCGAGCAGCGCGGTGCCCTCGAAGAGCCGCTGCGTGGCGTAGGCGAGGCGCCCGCGATCGTCGCGCGCGGCACGCGACAGCAGCGGGAACGCCGTGGTGACGAGCACGCCCGGCACCGTGGCCAAGATGATGAACACGCGAAACGACGCCCCGAACAGCCCGGCCTCGCGGTGCGACGCGACCAGCTCGGTGAGCACCTGCGCCGCGTAGACGTAGATGGCGCCCGTCGCCGTCGCGAGCGCGAACGTGATCGTCGGGCGCACGAGCGCCAGCCACTGGCGTGCGTCGATCACCGGGCGCAGGATCGCGCTCCCGCGCAGGAGGATCAGCGTCCCCACGAGCACCACGAGATAGGCCGGGATGACGACCGCCAGGAACCCGACGATGCCGGAGTTCAAGGCCACCAGGATGATGAAGGCCACCGCCGTGACGAGCTGCCGGGCAAGATCCAGCCCGGTGACCGCGCCCATCCGGATGTCGGCCGCCAGCGGGATGCCGGTCGTGCCGGCGACGACGCTCACGAGGATCCCCACGCCCATCACCGCCGCGCCGAGGATCATGGCGGAGTCGTAGCCGAGCGCCCACGAGATGACCGTCGCGAGTCCGACCCCGACGACGGTCATGGCCAGGCGCAGCCCCAGCAGGACCCTCATGAAGCGCTCGCGATCGGCGCCGCTGCGCTGCGCATACTCACGCAGGCCCAGCGTCGTCATCCCGAGGTCGGTGACGATCGCCACGATCGTGACCAGCGCGACCACCGACTGGTAGCGGCCGTAGTCGTCCGGCCCCAGGTGGCGCGTGACGAACGCCGCCGCGACGACCGACGCGCCGACCCCGACGACGAACCCGCCGACCCGGATCGCGCCGCCGACGAGGACGCGCCGCCCGGCCTCGGCGGTGTCGAGGACATCGACGGCGGACTCGCCGGCCGCCTCGCCCGCAGCCTCGAAGAGCCCTGATCCGGGCTGGTCGCTCATGCGACCGCGCGCCGGTAGGAGTCGAGCGTCTCGGCGGCGCAGCGCTCCCAGGTGTAGCCGGCGGCCCGCGCGCGGCCGGCGGCCGACAGGCGCTCGCGGAGCGGCGCATCGGTCAGCAGCCGCACCGTCGCGCCGGCGATCTCGGCCTCGGAGGTCGGGTCGAACAACAGCCCGGCGTCGCCGGCGATCTCGCCCGGAGCCGAGTCGCGTGTGCACGCGACCGGCACGCCACGCGCCATCGCCTCCAGGACCGGCAGGCCGAAGCCCTCGATCAGCGACGGCAGGACGAAGGCACCCGCCGCCGCGTACAGCCCCTCGAGATCGGCGGTCTCGACGAAGCCCGGGATCGTCACCGCGCCGTCGAGGCCCTGGGCCGCGGCCAGCGACCGCAGCGCCGCCTCGGCCTCGGCGTTCGGCGGGCCCGGCAGGACGAGCTGCGCGTGCGGGACGGCCTCGCGCACGGCGATCAGCGACCGGATGAGACGTTCCAGGTTGCGATGGGGCTTCTTCTGACCGACGTTGAGCACGATCGGGCCGGAGCCGAGGCCCAGCCGCGCGCGGAGCTCGGCGGGCGGCGTCGGCGCGACCCCGCCGGCGGCCGTGCCGAAGCCGAGCGGGATCACGTCGAGCCGGTCGGCACCGACGCCGAGGTTCGCGCGCACCTCGGCGCCGGCCGCATGGGAGATGGCGATGACGCGGTCGGCCCGGCGGGTGACCCACGGGACGACCGTCCGCCAGAGCCGATGGTTCAGGTTGTCCTCGGGATGGCTGATCCACACCGTGTCGGGGATCGTCACCACGCGTGCGGCGCGGCTGACCAGCGGCCCGGTCATCGCGACCGAGTGCACGACGTCGGCCCCGCGGCGGTCTCCGACGAGGCCGAGGACCGTCAGCTCGCTCAGCGCGCGCACGCCGCTGCGGCCCAGCTGCTCGCAGCGCACCAGCTCGGCGCCGCCGGCCCAGTCCTCGGCGGCGAGCTTCTCGTGGCCGGCGGGGTTCAGCAGGACGGTCAGCCGCGGCGCGTCGGGGCCGGAGAGCAGGTGGCGGCACAGCTCGCGGAGGTACGTCTCGACCCCGCCCATCGGCGGCGCCAGGAACAGGGCGTTGATCGCGACGTGCACGCCCGGCCGGCCAACCCCTACTTGATGACCTCGTACTCGGCCCGGACGTTCATCGTCGGGAACCGGAACGCGAAGTAGGTCTCGTAGAGGTCCTGGTAGCGGTTGGCCAGCGCCGCGATCCCGGTCGCCCGGAACGGCAGCCAGAGGTCCAGGGTCACGTGCACGACCGCGAAGCGCACCTCGGTGTAATGCTCGAAGCGGGGCGCGGCCAGCGACCGCAGGCCCATCGCCGAGAAGTAGTGGCGGTGCGTCGGGTCCGAGTAGGCGAGGACCGATGAGTAATGCGGGGTTCGAACCTGGATCCGCGCGCCCGGCCGCGCGATGCGATGGAGCTCGGCGAAGACCCGGTAGGGCTCGGCGACGTGCTCGATGACGTCCTGCATGAGGATCTGGTCGAAGGACCCGTCGTCGATGGGGTACGGGAACCGGTCGAGGTCGTGGACGACGTCCGCATCGGTGTCGGCGGAGATGTCGAGGCCGACGGCGCCCGGGTGCTTGGCGCTCCCGCAGCCGACGTCCAGCACCGCCCCCGCGCCGACGGGACGGAGATCGAACTGATGCGGGTCGGTGGCGCGGGCCAGCACGTCGCGGAGCACGGGCATCCGGGCGC